>JBDLIW010000001.1:0-16813 GCA_039714695.1 Thermodesulfobacteriota bacterium
GTGGGCTGGAGGGTAAGGACGTAGACGGACAGTGAAACAAGGAAGGTGGCCAGAAAGGCAAACCAATCCGATTTACGAAAGAATTTTTCTGTAGTCAAAATAACGAACTCCCATTGAAAAAACGAGCCAACAGAATAGTTTAAACAAGGATTAGGTCAAGAGCGCATCAGCGTTGGGTGGCTGCCTGTATTTTCTTCGCATGTGCAAGGTAGGCCTGAGCCGCCTGGGCATTGCCTGCTTGGTTGTGGGCCGATGCAACGAGTTGATAGGCCGGTATGAACCTGGGATTGCGCCTGATGGCTTCATTGCCCAGCTGGATCGTTGCATTGAGATTGCCTTTGTTTGCATAGGCAACGGCCATGAAGTAGTAGGGCAGGTGGTAGTTTGGAGCCTTTTTCGAAAGCTGCGTAAAGGTTTGAATGGCGTCGTCGAATTGCTTTAGCTGAAGTTGCGCCCGCCCTTTGGAGTCCATTGCGGCGACCGATTCCGGGTGGTATTCGAGCGCCTTTTCCGCGTGGGTGAGAGCCTTTCCGACTTCCCCTTTCGACAGATGGACCGATGCGAGGGCGCCGTGGATGCTGTCGTCCTGCGGGTCGGTTTCCAGATAGTTGTTGAAGTGGTGGATGGCGGCATCGACATTGTTGGTCTTGAGGGCTTCGTGGCCAAGGAAGTCCTCTTTGGACGGACGTTTTACGATGGCGCAGACAGGAGTGTTGTCGACTTTGATGCAATGGATAGTTCCCGCTGGGGGCCACAACCCTTCGCGAAGCTGGTGGGGGGAGATGTAGCCGACGTAGAAGATGCCGTAGTCCCATTCGTATTTGCCCCGGTTGTAGTATCCGTAGGTGTGCTGCACTTTTATCTGGTCTTTCCAGTGGCGGAAATAGTGGGGTACGGGGCCGTCATTCTTTCCTATAACAAATTTTTCACCGGCGTTCAGTTCTTCCGAAAGATGTTCATTGAGCCACTTGCAAGCTGCCCGGATACTGTGCTGGTAGTAGTCGGTTTCGTAGTATCCGTTGGCTTTGTCGACGCCGCCGAAGATTTCGTTGAAGTAGACATATTCGTGCGGGTGGTTGCGGATGATGTGCGAGATGGGATGGAGACAGAGCAGGGCAATGGCTGCTCCTGCAATATAGCGGTATGCTGGCCTGGTCAACCATCTGAGTGCCGCATCGAACCCGATGGCGGCAAGCGCAACCATGTAGGGATAGGTGAACATGAGATGCCGCCAGCCGCCGTAGTCGTTCTGGATGCCGGCAGCGGCGTAGATGATCGGGAAAAGCCATGAAAACCCGAGGATGAAGAGGGGCAGGGCGTTTTCCTTTTCAACGATTTTTCGTGAAAACCCGATGAACAGGAGGATTCCGGCAAAAACAACGGCGGGGACGGTGATGGCCATGTATTTGATGGAGTAGTACCATGGAATCTGGTTCGACCAGATTTGCCTGCCCTCGAAAATCTGGACGATGCTCACCCCCAGCGACGACATGGCCTTGAGGACTTCTGCCGTGTTTTTTACGGGGCCTTCAAGGCCGAACGGCCAGGGGAGGATGCCAAGGAAGTAGCTGAGCGGAAGAATCGCGAAGCCGATGCCCAGCAGGATGCCGGCCTTGCGGAGCGGTTCGGGTTTGAATATTTCGCGAAAGGGCGTGGTTGCCAGATAATGGAGGCCGGCAAAGAGAAAGTAGTAGGGAACGAGGATGATGGAGCCGATCCGAAGGCTTATGCCGGATGCGATCGCCAGCGCGATCCAGCCGCCATTGCGAAATTTCTTTTCGGGATAGTCGCGAAGAAAGGCCATCATGAAATAGGAAGAGAACGCAAAGGCCGTTGTGATGGGGATGTCTTTGTTGTTGTTGTAGGAATGTCCAAGGAGGCGCGGTGAAATGAACAGTAGCAGGAGGGTTAGCACGGCGGCGCGGTAGCCGATGGTTCTCGCGACAAACAAGGAGGCAATGAAGATTGCGAGCCAGCCGCTAAGCGCATTGAAGAAGTGGCGCATCTGATAGTGGTCGGCCGGCTTGAATATTTTTTCGAGCACCACCATGCCCAGGTCGAAGGACTGGCTGTTGTAGTGCTGCGGGTCGATGCCTTTCTGGGAGAGGGCCGATTTGTCCTGAGCTCCCGAAGCATAGTAGTTGTAGACTTTCCTCGCCTGGTTGTCGTAGCGCCCCTCATCGGCGGAGATGCCGGCATCGAGGCTTAGGGCCGGAAGCAGGATCAAGGTCGCCAGCAGTAAAACGCCGTAAATAATGCGCCAGAAATGCGGGTCATGGCTGTCTTCGCGAGGCGGAAGCAATTGGTTCATGATGTTTTTCATGGTTCAATATCCGTTTCAGCGGGGCTGCCTGCACTTGTTCTGATCGTATGCTCAAGCATGTTTTCAACCATGGGAGTGGGTTGGAGTTCGGCATAGATCTGATAGGAAAAAAGGCTTTTACTGATTTTGATGAGCAACTTGTTTATTCCAATGAGGAAGCGTCCCATGACGTTGTTTCCGACGGCCTTTGGGAATGGAACCGGAATGCCCTTTAGCTCCTTGACGATATAGCCGCATTCATCGCAGAGATGCCTGAGGGTCTTGAACGTGAAAAGGCGGCTGTGTGTAATGTCGAGGATGCCGGCCTTGCCGTAATTGAACTGTCCCAGCAGGAGCTGAAGCCGGACGATGGCAAAGGCAATGTTGGGTGTTGTCAGCACGATCGTCGCCCGGTTGAGCTTGAGTTGCTCGCGCAGGGTATCCATGAAGGCCTCCGGGCTTTGGAGGTGTTCGATGATGTCGAGCATGAGCACATAGTCGTAGGTTTCGATGTCGTGCGGGAGTTCGGGTTTGTTCAGGTCGCACCGGGTGTAGCCATCGAAGTTTGCCTTGTCTTTGACCGGGAGCTGGTCGATTCCATAGACATGGCATCCTTTTTTCTTCAGCTCTCCGGAAATCAGGCCTTCGCAGGCTCCAATGTCCAGCACACGGGAGTCGGGTTCGATGCGGTTGATGGCACGCGTGTGGGAGGATTCGTAGCCGAGCTTGAGGGTATAGTGGCTTGATTCCTGATCGATGTCATATTTGCGCTGGTAGAGGATGGACAGTCTTTGAAGCCGGCTTTGAAAGCATGCAACGAGAACGTCCCACGCATATTTGATTCCGTTTACATGGCAGATCTCGTCTCCGTAGTAGGTCGGAATCGGGGTTTCGTGGATGCGCTGCCCGGCAAGCAGAAGCTGGATGATGATTTCCGTGTCGAAATGAAAGTCGGGCGAGTTGTGCTGGAAGGGAATGCGGCGCAAGGCTTCGACCGCATAGGCGCGGTAGCCGGAGTGGAACTCGGACAGGCTTGCCCCGAGCATCCGGTTCTCCAGAAAGGTGAGGATTTTGTTCCCAGCGAACTTATAGAGCGGCATACCTCCTTTTCGTGCAGCACCCTTGATCATCATACGCGAACCAAACACGGCATCGGCTTCATTGCGCAGCAGCGGGGAGAAAATGTCTGCGATCAGCTCCGGCGCATACTGCCCATCGCCATGAAGCAGTACAACCGCATCAAAATTATGGTTGATAGCATACTGGTATCCCAGTTTCTGGTTTCCTCCATACCCCTGGTTTACAGGGTTGTAGAGTACTTTAATGTTGAGAGCCGTATTTTTTTTCTGAAACTGCCGGGCGACCGCGAAAGTATTGTCTTTCGAACTATCGTCGATAATCAGAATCTCGTAGTTATATTTCTCAAAAATTTCCGGCGGGATCCGCAACAGCACTTTTTCAATGTGTTGTTCGGCATTGTAGGCCACGATAAAAATAAGGACTTTGTTCATGTAAATCTTTCCAGATTGTTAAGGCCACCCAAGCTACCAGAGCCCAGCACATGATTAAACTGCTTTTTGCGCTTTGTTCTATACTGCATCCATGCAATTTTTAGCGACGATTTTACCCCCATGAAAACTGCCGTAGTCATATTGAACTGGAACGGGAAGGACTTCCTTTCCCGGTTTCTTCCGTCTGTCCTGGAGCATAGCCGGGATCTTGCCGAAGTGGTTGTTGCCGACAACGCCTCCGAAGACGGGTCGGTCGCCATGCTGAAAGACCGTTTCCCCGAGGTGCGGATTATCCGGCATCCGGAAAACGGGGGTTTTTCAAAGGGCTATAACGATGCACTCCGGCAAGTCGATGCCGAATACTATGTCCTTCTCAATTCAGATGTTGAAGTGACGGAAAACTGGATTGCCCCCATTGTTGAAATGATGGATGCAGACCCGGCCATTGCGGCGTGCCAGCCGAAGATCCGGAGCTGGCATGAGCGGAACAAGTTCGAATATGCGGGTGCGGCCGGCGGATTCATCGACGCGTATGGCTATCCCTTCTGCCGGGGACGCATTTTCGACGTTCTCGAAGAAGACCACGGCCAGTACAACGATGCATGCGAGGTGTTCTGGGCGACGGGTGCCTGTCTCTTTGTCCGGTCGGAGCTTTATCACGCACTGGGCGGACTGGATGAAGATTTTTTCGCCCATATGGAGGAGATCGATTTTTGCTGGCGCCTGAAAAACGCCGGGCACAGAATAATGTATTGTCCCGACTCGGTTGTCTTCCATGTAGGCGGCGGCGCGCTGCCCAGAGAGTCGCCGCGCAAAACCTATTTAAATTTCAGAAACAACCTTCTGCTGCTTGTTAAGAATCTGTCGGCAAAGAAGCTCGGATGGGTGCTCTCTATTCGCTACCTTCTCGATATGTTTGCATTCATGGTATTTCTGATGAAGGGGCAGCCGGCAAATGGTCGGGCGGTCTGGGCGGCGCATGCTCATTTCCTGCGCTCCCTTCCGCGATTCATGCAAAAGAGAAAGGGCTTGCGGCAGGTCCGGGCCGGGCAGGTTTATCGGGGAAGCATCGTGTTTGAACATTTTGTCCGCGGGGTGCGGGCATATTCTGATTTGAGAACAGAAAAGTTGCGGTAGAACGAGTATGGGATTGCTTACGAATGTTCATGATTTCCTTGGGCGCAAGGAGTGCCCGTACACGCAGTTTGCCAAGTATATTGTGTGCGGCGGGATTTCCGTGGTGGTCGATGCCCTGGTTTTCTATTTGCTTGGATGGCTTGTGTTTCCATGCCTGCAGGCGGGCGATCCGGTTGCACAGCTGATTGAATGGGCAGGCTTTTCCATTCGCGAAGCATCTCCTGGCCTGATTATCCGCAACTACTGGATTATTAAAGGGTTCTGTTTCTTTGCCTCCAACATTACCGTTTACCTTCTCAATGTTCTCTATGTTTTCGAAGCCGGAAAGCATCGCCGTCACCACGAAGTCCTCCTGTTTTTCACGATCTCCCTGGTCGTGTTCCTCGGCGGAACCTGGTTCGGCTCTTTTTTGATCAAAAACATGGGCTGGCATACGACCTATGCCTATCTTCTTGTACTTGTGCTGGGCATTTTCAGCAACTATGCCCTGCGTAAATTCGTGGTATTCAAACGATGAAAAACGATAAAATCAAATTCCTGCTCTGCGTTCTCTTTTTTACGGTGCTCGCCGCCATCACCTTTCGTTGCGCCTGGCCCGCTGGCCACGTCTTTTCTGCCTCTGACCTGAACATCGGTCGGCTGGCTTTTAAAAAACACTATTTGCCTGAGTTGCTGACGGGCTATTTTACCGGGAATCAGGTGCTAGGAGGAAGCGGGTACGGTTTTACTTTATTTCACTCTCTTATGGCGCTGATGCCGCTCAAGCTGTTTGCCGACAGTTTTTACGGGCTGGTGCTGATCTTTGGGTCGGCCTCGTTAATCTGGTTTCTGCGCTTGTGGGGACGGAGCTGGTTGGCATCGGTTTTTGGGGCTCTGGTTGCTTTCTGGTTCAACTCAATCATGCTGGCGGCCGGTGGCCATGCCTATAAGATGGAGGTGCTGGCGTTTTCTGTTTTGAGCCTTTGTCTGACCGAGAAGGCGGTGCGTAGCACGACAATCCGGCGGATGATCGGATATTCCCTGTTGGGCGGGGTGTCAGTCGGTATTATGATGATTGAACAGCAGGATGTGGCGCTGCTGGCCGGTTTGTTTATTGGCTCATATGCTGTTTTCCGGTTGATACAGGTTTACTCTAAAGTAGTTTTGAGGTGGGTTGCTCTTCTGGTTCCGGTTGCTGCAGTTGCAGTTCTTCTTTCGGGCAGCACAGTCCTGAAATCCTATAAAAGCAATATAAAAGGGGCCGCTGCGGTACAGGAGCGAGGCGATGGTTCTGAAAAGTGGAATTATATCACTCAGTGGAGTTTGGTTCCGGCTGAGTGGCCAGATCTGATTGCTTCCGGCTGGAGCGGATGGGGAAGTAATGATCCTAAAGGCCCTTACTGGGGTAAAATCGGTCAGTCGGCAGACTGGAAATCAACTGGGCAGGGATTTCGGAATTTTAAGATTACCAGTGTTTATTTCGGGATTATCCCGTTTCTGCTGGGGGCGTTTGGGTTGGTGCTGGCGCTGAAAGAACGAAAGACAGATGAAGGGCGAGTGATGCTGTTTTGGGGTATTGCTGGACTGGTCGGTTTGTGGCTGGCGTTTGGGAAATATTCACTGCTGTACAAGCTGTTTTTCCAGTTGCCGGTGGTCAGCAATATTCGTGCTCCGATGAAGTTGCTGGATAATTTTCAGATTTGCCTGGGTATCATGGCCGCCTTTGGGCTGGATCGGCTGTTATCAGGATTCAGGGCTCAGGATTCAAGTTCCCCAGACGACGGCCGAGTGCAGGCTTCTTCTGTTCCGGTGAAAGGATTGTGGATTTCTGCTTTTGCGATTGGCGGATTAATGTTGTTGGCAGGTTTGGGGTTGCTTATCAATTCCGGGAGCCAGGCCGAAAAGTTTACTCAGATGGGTTTTGTCGAACATGCCTCTATTATGGCGGGCAACATGAGATCGGCCTGGTTTCATGCAGCGCTTCTTGCTTTGTTGTGTGGTGGTCTGGCATTTCTTGCTTGGAAGAAGGTGATTAAAAGCTGCTGGATTGCGCTGGCATTCATCGGGATTTTGACGGCTGACAGCCTGATTCTGACATCTCACTATTTTAAGGCGGATGATGTTGCGGCAATTGATCAGAAAAACACGGTCATCAGTTTCCTGAAGGAAAATCAGGGGAATGAACGCACCTTCTTTGTAGATCAATCGGGGATCTATAATCGCTGGCTTGCTTTGGATGGCCCGTTTCATGGCTTGAACCTGTTCAATATCTGGCAGATGCCTCGCATGTCGGTGGAATATAAAGAGTTTCTGGCGAAGGTGGGACGCAACCAGATTCGACTCTGGGAGTTTTCGGCGGTCAAATATATCGCCGCCCCCGGCCAAATTCAGCAACAGTTGAAGCAGAACCCCGAGCTGGGGAAACAGTTTAATCCAGTCTTGGATTATCAGGTACCGACCGCAAAAGGGATGCGGCAGGATGTTTTACTCGAGTTTAAGGGGGCTGTCCCCCGTTTTGCGTTGTTCTCCAACTGGGAATCGGCTCCATTGGAGCAGCATTGCGCCAGAATGGTTTCTGCCCGGCATAATCCGAAAACCACACTTGTGGTGGACTCATCATTCGGAATGGCCGGCAAGCCGGGCAATATAACTTTTAAGGCCGTTGAGGCCCGGGTGACCAAGCGTGAGGCGGTTGTTGATGTTCAGGCTGATCAGCCCTCCATTCTTCGCTTTGCCCAGCGTTATCAGGATGGGTGGCGCGTATCAGTGGACGGAAAGCCAGCGGAGCTGTTGCGGGTTGATTATTTGAGCATGGGAGTTCCCGTTCCGGCCGGGAAACATGTTGTGGAATTTTACTGTATCACCGGAATTTCGAAGGTGCTGTTTTCTGTGATGGTCTTTGCGTTGTCGCTGACTGGCGGGCTCGTTCTGATATTGCCCCGGAAGAATATTGCTTAATGATCAAACCACTCGTCAGGTTTTTCAATACGGACGGGCTGCTGAAAGACAGCCTGATGCTGTTTTTGGGGATGAGTCTGGCGCATGTCATCAATCTTTTGTTTCAGATGTTCATGGGGCGTCGGCTGGCCGCAGAGGAGTTTGCTTTGCTGATTTCTCTGCTGGGGGTGTTAAATGTGCTGACCTTCCCGCTGGGGGTTTTCTCCACGGCCATCAGTCGATACAGCAGTCTTTTGATTAAAAACGGGCGTGCAGGAGATGTGTCGCGTCTTATACGGCATTGGGGCGGCCGGCTTGCTGTTGCCGGTCTAATCTGTTCATTGATTTGTTTTCTGTTGGCCGGACCTATTGCCGGATTTCTTCATTTGGACCGGGTTGCGCCGGTTTATATTTTCGGTGTGATTATAACGGGGCTTTTTTGTCGGCCGGTTATGAACGGTGCATTGCTGGGGGGGCAGCGGTTTGGTGCATGGGGATGGGGGATGGTTCTTGGGGCATTGGTTCGCCTTTTAGTCGGGGCATTTCTGGTTGTAAGTATTTCTCCGTTTGCCGGCTGGGGGCTGTTGGGGCACGGTCTGGGTTTTTACGCTACAATCTTTTTCGGCATTACCATTCTTCTCTTTGCCCTAAAGGGGAGTTCTCCGACGCAGGAAGCTCTTCCTGCCATGAAACAATATCTGGCGGGAAGTTTTGTGATTATGCTGGGGTATTCGATTCTGATGACCGGAGATGTAATTGTGGTTAAGCATCTTTTTCCTGAAGCGGCCGGCGATTTTGCCTATGCGGCAACACTGGGCCGTCTGGTTCTTTTTGTGCCGCAGGCTCTGGTGGGGGCCATGTTCCCGAAAGTGGTTTCGGATGGACAGGAAACATCTCGACAGAGAGCGCTGCTGGCGAAAACATTATTGGCATCATTTGCCGCCGCTTCCGTAACGGCATGCGTGTTTTCCCTGTTTGCCCGATTTCTTCCACGAATACTGTTTGCCATTCCTGTGCCTTCTGATGAGCTGGTTTGCTGGCTCCGGGGACTTTCCTGGGCGATGGTTCCGGTGGCATTGTTAAGCAGTGTTATGCGGTATGCTCTGGCCCAGCATCGTTTTGTTGTTGCCGCAGTTATTCCCCTGACGGCGCTGGGGTATATCGTGTCCTGCTTTGTATGGGCGAAAGGTCCTGACGGCATATTGATTTCTCTGGGATTGTTTTCCTTCTGCTCGCTGTTAGCCGCGGGAATTCCTGTGCTTATGAGACCCTCGAAGCGGAAAGGTGATCAGGAATGAAGCGTGTGGTTGTTTTTTTCCCGTCGTGGCGTTATTTCGGCCATTTTGCCCTTCCGTTGTTTGAGCCGCTGGCCGATCGGTTTAAGATTGTTTTTTTTCATACAGAAAAAGTGGTTTACGGATGGAATGACTGTCCTGATCTGAGAGAGAAAGGAATCGAAACGGTTGATCTGAAATCGTTGAAAACCTTTTCTTTTGTTACGGCGCTCAGAAAACTGAATGCGGATTGCGTGATCGTTTTTGATAAAGGCTGGGTGCAGGATCGAGCCTTGCTACATGCGGCGAAACATCTCGGGATTTCAAGTCTGCATATCCAGCACGGCAGTATTGCCGTGCTGGACGAGGTGAAAACAAAAAACTTCTTTAAACGCGCGTGCAACGAGCTGATAAAAGTCATCCGTACTCTTCGGTTGTACAACATAACTTTATTGCAGACCGGTATGCGGGCATGGATCCGGTCTTTTCCCTTTCAATCGCATCTGTTGCTGAATCCGAATAACTATTACTACAACTGCCGACATGAAACGACCGCCGATCTTGCAGGCATTATCGGTGAGCGTGATAAGAAATTTTTCAGGGAGAAAGAAGGGTATCGTGAAGACCAGCTTGTTCTGATGGGGGCACTTCAGTTTGAGTCGGCTTATAAAATGGATCCGCGGGAACCGAAGAAACGGTTGCTTCTGATTTCCCAGCCGTTGTTCGAAGATCATGTTTTGTCAGGAGGTCTGGAGGCGAAAAAGAAGCATATACAGGAAATTATCGATGCATCTCCATTGCCTGTTGCTGTAAAACCCCATCCCCGTGAAAGCGAACCGTGGTATCGGGAAAATTTTGAGTCAGCGGAGCTTTATCTTTATCCGCAGGATATGGACCTCAATGAGGTTGTTCTCGATTGCAGTCACGTGGCGGGATATTTCTCCACGGCTCTGATTAATGCTCTTATCCTCAACCGTCCTGTTGGTATAATTCGCTGGGTGGATGACCATGCGTATGTCCTGAATCTCGATAAAGAGGGGGCGGCCCTGACACTTCAGTCCGTTGAAGATTTAAAAAAACTGTCTGTTTCAACACAACACTGCACCTCGGATACTTATGCGTTCAACCGTCCGGTTCTTGAGGTGTTGAATGCATCTATCCATTCATTGACTGGGTGAAATCCAGAACGTTTTTCCGGGTGGTCTCCAGCAGGCTTTGCTGGATCTCATCAATTTCAGATGCCAGTCCAATCTCTGCGGATAAAGCCCGGGTTGAGGTGGCGACCAGCAAGTCCTTGAAATCCGGCGACGTCATTTCTATTCCCCAGTCCGACCGGGCAATATCATCGAGAAACCAACGGACCTTGTCGTGTGAAATCAGAGAGATGATGGGGGTGCCGCAACCGAAGGGAATCATTTGTGCATGGCCGCGCATGCCGATGGCCAGCGAAATTTTTGAATAGGCCGTGACCACATCCCGGGGAGGGATGTAGTAGAGTTTTCTGAGCTCGTATGGAACTTTTGCTTTATCCAGATAGGAGAGCATTTGTTCATCACCCTTTGCATGGGAATAATATAGAATGGTTGCATGTTTCGAGAGCTCTTTTGCCGCCTCGGCCAGCTGGGTGAGAATAATGTTTTTTTTGCCGCCCAGTCGCAGGTCAATCCGATCAAATGCACAGTTAAGGGCAATGGTTGGACGTTCCGGTTTTGCCGAACATATTTCGGGATACAGGTGCTTGCAGAGGGTTGTGGGGCAGGGCTGGAAGCGGACTTTGTGGTGCAGCGAGTCCGGCAGATAAGATTTTACGGCCTCGATGCTTCCGGTGTTGCGGAGCCCCAGATACAGGCATTTTTGAGCCAGTAGTTCGAGGTGCCGCCGGAATATAGGCTTGAAGTCTTTTTGTCCGCGGAAGCGGTTGTAGCCGACGGCAAACAGGGCAATCGGCACTTTAATCTGTTCCAGAGCCTTGATGGAACAGCTCCATTGCCATCCGCTGAGGTTGTTGGGATTGGTGTCGCGCAGAAAAAGGCCGCCTCCGCCGATCAAGAGGCCATCAAGGGCATTAATTTCACGGAGCAGTGAGCGGTTTACCACCCGATGCGCATGAATGCCTTTCCAGTCGTTGGAGGATTCTCTGTCGATGGTGTCGCGTACGGTGCGCGGCAACAGAGTGTCGCCCGCATTGCCGTCGGAGTACATCGCCACATGTCCGATATGTTTTTCCTGAGTTGTTTGTTCTTTTTCAATAAGGGTTGGAACATCCTGGGAGATACGGTCTGGAAACAATGAGTAGCTGGTTCGCTGCTTCATCCAGTAAGCCCGGTTAATTGCCTTGTCGATCAAATGTTTCATTAGTTGGTGGATATAAGTTGGCGGAGTTTTTTCACACACCATGCAGCAACGGGCAGGAGTTTCCGGGTCAGTACTCTCTTTTCTGTCTGCCGGAGAAGCTTCATGCAGTCCGCATAGTCATTAGTTGGTTGTTCAGGAGCTCCTGTAGAGATTTCCCAAAGGCCCTGCACGTTCTCATTCCCTTGGATCAGGTTGAACCCGCAGCTGTTCATAAGGTTCCTGAGAGTGGTTAGCGAGTAATAGTATACATGTGCGTTCTGGAGGCTTTTAAGGAAGTCTCCCAGATAGGGGCGGAAGATGTTCTTTACTCCCGGGACTTTGATATAGAGCAGACCCCCGGTTTTGAGTAATCTCTTTATTTTTTCCAAATGTTCGCGGGGGGAAAGAATGTGTTCCAGCACATCGGAATAGATGATCAGATCAAATTCATGATTGTCAGGCAGTTCAAACAGGTCGGTGCTGGAGAGGTCCAGTCCATATTTTTTCCGTCCGTATTCGAGATATTCCCTGCTAAGATCAATACCTTTTACGATGGCACCGTTGTCGTGGAGGTATTTCAGAATGGCCCCTGATCCACAGCCCACTTCCAGAATACGCATGCCGGATACATTCATGTGTTTTGACAAATACTCAAAGGTGGCCTTGCCGGCCCGGTAGCGTTCGTCAAAATAAGATGGATCAGGCGTCTCTTTCCCGACATAGAGCCGGCGATGTCCGTCGTTATAAAAATGATTATATGACTCATCGGTCATTCTTGGTGTTGCCAGAATCAACCCGCAGTCCCGGCAGATGGATACTGGCAGATAGAGACCGTAACGATCCTTTTCTGCGAGCTGCTCCAGATTGGTTCCCTTGCAGATTTCGCAGGGAATGGCCTCAAAGGAATATCGTCCAGTGTCGATGTTCGCCTGAATCCTGGCTTTCTGGTCTATCTGAATCCCATTTAGCTTAAGGATAGCGACGCCATCGTTTGCATATCTTTTGTTCAGCACGTGAATGTTCCGAGGTTAGCCTGCTTTAAACTTCAGTTTGTCGCGCTGAACTTTTTCCACTTCCAGCAGCTCTTCTTTTTTATAGGCGATGGCCTTGTGGACATTCCGAAGGTCGCGGGCGAGTTTTCGCATACCGTCGGGTTCGAGCGAGGCCGAGTGGTCGGTTCCTTTCCAGGTGCGGTCGAGGGTAAAGTGGCGTTCTACCCATTCCGCTCCAATGGTCATGGCGGCAACATCGGCGGCAATGCCAAGGTGATGGCCGGAAAAGCCAATGGCCTTTACTCTTCCGTCGAATTTGCCTTTTAGTCGTTTTATTTCCAGCAGGCAGATATCTTCAAAGGCGACCGGATATCCGGAGGTACAACTGTAAAGCACCAGATCTTTTGCCCGGTTCCGGCCCTCAAAAAAGTCCACAATCCGGTCTTCTTCCCCGTGTGTAGTCATCCCCAGTGACAGGTGGATTTCCCCTGCATAATTTTTGCAGAGATATTCCAGCATTTCCCAATGCAGGTTGCAGGCGGAGGGAATCTTTATTAGTGAGGGATTAAGCTGAATGATTTCCTGCGCGGAAGTCAGGTCCCAAACAGATGTGCTGTACTCAATGCCGAACTCATCGCACCAGGATTTCAGTTGGCGGTGCTGGTCCAGATCGAATTCCAAAAACTCCCGGTGGGCACCATAGGAGTTGCCATAGGCATGCATCGGGTTGGGGTGGGGGGCATCGTACTGCTCTTTCGTCAACAGCTCTCTAGGGCAGCGCTTCTGGAATTTTACCACATCCGCTTTACAGAACATCGCCGCGGTCATGATCATTTCCCTCGCAATTTTCATGTCGCCTTTATGGTTGCAGCCGATTTCGGCGATTATCTTCGGTGGGTTCATCATCTACTTTTCAATCCTTTCTAAAATCATGTCGCACAGCTCCCGGACCGCGTCCTTGCCGCCATGCCGGGTCAACAGGACATCGGCAACCTGTTGAGCCGATTTATGTGCGTCGCAGGGAGCAGCGCCAGCTCCTGCCGCCAGCAGGCATTCCACGTCATTTTCATCGTTGCCGACATAAACGGTGTTGGCCATATCTATATTATGTTCCTTGCTCCAGGCGGTGAGGCGGTCAATTTTTTTATTGCCCAGTTGATGGAAACATTCGAGTTTCAGCTTTTTGCAGCGGGCCTGTACAACCGGGTTTTCTTCGGTTGACATGACGGCCATCCGGATGCCGGCATTGCGCAGCCTGCTGATACCCCATCCATCGCTCCGGCTGCAACGTACACTCTCTTTTCCATCCTCAGAAATATAGACCGCATTGTCGGTCATTACCCCGTCAAAATCAAAAACAACAGCTTCAACTGTTTGAGGAAGCGCGGTTTTACCGTGGGCGGCTATGGAAAGCGCTTCTGCTACCAGAATATCTTCGGGGGTATCAATCTCCCATGATCGACTGGCGGGCATTTCGGAGATCACCGTTTTTCCGAAAAAACGATGTCGGCTTTGAAGGAATCCTGCTGTCCGCATGACATAGACCGCACCGTTCTCGGCATACTCCTGCTCCAGATCCTGTCGGCGTTTACGCTCCGCCCCATCATGGTTTACACCGGTTGCTTTTTCGGAGTTCTTCCATAGGAATCGGTGGGATTCTGTTGCCGTAAAGGCGCTGTCGGCATTGTTGTCGATCAGTTTGCGGATGCAGTTGTCGATATCCTCACTTTGCGTCAGGGGAGAGGTGCATTGAAGAAAAACCATTAGCTCCGGCTCCTTTCCGATGCATTCCAGTGCATGGAGCAATGCGTCTTCCGAAGAGGCGATATCCGTGCTGATTTTATCCGGTCGCACGATCACGGTTGCCCCTGCTGCCTCGGAGACGGCAGCAATTCCCGGATCATCGGTGGATACCATGACCTGATCAACGAGTTCAGCCTCCTGTGCTGCTTTTATGTTCCAGTAGATCAGGGGCCGTCCGTTAAATGGAATAAAATTTTTGCGGGGGATCCCTTTTGATCCGCCGCGCGCCGGAATGATTGCAACGGTATTCATGAATCGTTCTCTTTCAGGTTTGTGTTTCTGACCAGATAGAGCGGCCGCTCCTTGATTTCGTCAAAGACGCGGCGGAGATATTGCCCAAGGATGCCCATGCAGAGCATCTGGAGGCCAGAGACAAAAAAGATGGCCAGCGTGAGATAACTGGTGCCGGCGTGGGACGGCGGAGTGGACTGCACAAAGTTCCAGACGATGAAGAGGTAAATGCCGATGCCAATGGAGAGGGTGCAGAGCAGGGTGCCCAGATAAAAGATAAAACGCAGCGGGGTGCCGCTGAATGAGGTGATGGCATTGAGGGCCAGCCCGATCGATTTGATCAGCGGATATTTGGTGACGCCGGCATTGCGCGCATTGCGTTCATATTCAACGGTGGTCTGTTTGAACCCGATCCACGAGGCGAGCCCGCGCATATAACGGTGTTGTTCCGGCATGGAGTTGAGGGCGTTAAGTGCCTTGCGGTCAAGCAGGCGGAAATCACCGGCATCAACAACCATATCGACCTCCGTCATTTTGCTGAGGAGTCGGTAGAAGATATGCGCCAAAAATTTCTTCAGGCCGCTTTCCCCTTTGCGCTTGGAGCGTACGGCATGGACAACCTCAAATCCTTCTTTCCACTTTGAGATCAAATCAGGAATGACTTCAGGCGGATCCTGCAGATCGGCGTCAATAATCACTGCGGCATTACCGGAGCAGAGGTTCATACCGGCGGTGATAGCGCGTTGGTGGCCAAAGTTTCGTGAGAGCTGGATATATTTGACGGACGGATCCTTCCGGGTATTTTCCAGCACCCAGGACAGGCTGCCATCGGTGCTGCCGTCATCAATAAATACAAATTCAGCCTCTTCCGGCAGGGATTCAAATACCTGGACGCAACGTTCATAAAGAAGCGGCAGGTTTTCCTGCTCATTGAGGAATGGGACAATAATAGAGACTTGTTTAGCTATTGGAGTTGTACTCATGATCTCCATAATGTGGGTTTAGGCGGTTGCTTGCAATCCCTGCATTATCCGTTTTTCAATCGCATGGTCAGGTAAAATCCTCCGCGGGCGATTTCCATCAGCAGACTTTTCAGTGCGCCGATGCGGACATCTGTCGGTCGGATGATTTCCGGAAACTGTTTTTTCAGCCGGTCGAAGAAGGCTCTCATTGAGCGCGACTGGCTGCCGAAAAGCTGAACGGAAGCGGAATCTGGCCAGACGCGAAAAGAACACAGTACTTCATCGATATAGTAACGTTTCCCTTCGGCCAGCAGGCGAGACCAGTATTCCACATCGATGGAATACATATCGGCATCGGAAAATCCGGCAATCTGTTCTTTGGTTGTTTTGCGGAACATGACTGCCGCCGGTTCGCCGATCGGGTTGGTGCCGGAGCGTACAATTTGTCGGAGGCTGGATGCCGTATCTTTTATACCTTCCGGTTCCCTGAGGCGGCGGGTTGCCAACGTATTTCCGGCCGGATCAATAATCTTGCGGGCGCAGTGCACCAGCTTGACCTCCGGATATTTATCCAGAACCTGAGCCTGTTTTTCCAGACATGTAGACTCCAGAATATCATCATGGGGAAGCAACTTGCAGTAGGGGGCGTTCATGACCTTCAGGCAGCGGTTCCAGTTCCCGAAAAAGCCCAGTCGCTCAGCGTTCAGCTCATACCGGATGCGGGGATCCTTGTAGGACCGCACGATTTCGGCCGATCGGTCATTCGATTGATCATCCAGAATGATCAGCTCAAAATCTTCGTAGGTTTGGGCGAGAACCGACTCAATAGTGGCACGAAGATGTGATTCGCAGTTGTAGAGAGGAATGGCAATACTGATTTTTGGGGAGGGGTTATTCATGCAGTTTGCAAGCCCGCGTTGTGGGGGTTGGGGGCAATTTTGAAGTGGTGGGTCATGAAGGTCCCGATGAGGGTGTGCAGGTCGGTGAGCTACTTTCCGGTTAGTTGGGTTTGTACGACTGCTTTGGGGGGGGCGGCTTTTTACTAGGCACGGAGAATGGCGAGGGTGTCGAGCGGGCTTTTCAAGGGTTGGGAGTTTTCTTTGATTTGAGGTATTTGATGTAGCCGTTGGTCGCGGCAGTCTAGTCTCCCAGATGTTCCTCGATCCAGCGCAGGATGACATCGACCACGATTTCGACTTGTGCTTCGGAAAGCTCCTCTCCTTTTTTGATGTCGAAGAACTGCTCGAGGCTATCGCGGTCGTTGCAACCGGTGGCGTGCTGGGCGATGAATACCGGGTGTCCCTTGGCGGGGGTTTGGCGTCCGTCGTTCTTGGGGTTGGCGGGTGCGATG
>JBDLIW010000002.1:0-14813 GCA_039714695.1 Thermodesulfobacteriota bacterium
TTTCCGTCAATTCTGCTATCTTGAGTGATGCCGGGATGGATCGTGCGGCCCTGATCACACCGCCATTTGACGGTTGGCTTTCCCTCTTACACGGTGATCCACGCCTCCCGTGGCCCTTGGCACAGACTATCCCCGGTGCTGTGGGTGGATAGGATTCCTTTCTGCTGTAAATCTCTACCTCACAGCTGCCTGAAGCAGAAGTAAGAAAATCTGCTTTCCCCAGAGCTTCTCTGTTCGACTTTTTTTGCTGGAGAGGTATACTTCCTCGATATTTGCCACGAGAAAAATTGATTGACGCTTTCGCTTCGTGCCTAAAGGGGGCTTTTGATGAAGAAAGTATTGATAGTTGATGACTCCGAAGAGCTGTTGGTGCCGCTCAGTATCGGTCTTGAGGATTATAAGGACCGGTTTGAGGTGGTGACAGCGATGAACGGAGAAGAAGCTGTCAAGATATTACAAGCAGAACCCGTCGATGTTCTGGTCACCGATCTCTATATGCCCAAAATGGACGGTATCGAATTGCTGGTCTATGCCAACCGGCACCATTCACAACTTCCTTGTGTCGTTATGACTGCATTTGGCAGTCCGGATGTAGAGACAGTCATGGAACATCTTGGCGTTTTTTATTTTCTTGAGAAACCTTTCGATTTGGAAGCCCTGGTCGAGATCATCGGCGGAGCCCTCGACCAGGCGGCGCAGGATGCCAAGTTCAGTGGTTTGTCGGTGGCCGGGTTTATGCAACTGATCCAGATGGAGCACAAATCCTGTGTGCTGGTGGCATTTCATTCCACCGGCGGCAAGGGGAGTTTTTTCTTTGTCGACGGAGAGTTGTATGCAGCTGAATGCGGCGAGTTGTCCGGGAATGACGCTGCCATTGAAATGATCAACTGGGAAGGCTCTTCTCTCAATCTCGATGAGCTCAAGGATGAAGATATTGAGGCAAATGTCACGCTGGGGTTAAAATCCCTGATCCTGGAGGCTGCCCGTACGAAAGATGCAAAGCCTGCGCCGGAAGGCAAAGAGGGCGAGGTAAAGAAGGACGAAAAAGGGGAAGCAAAGAAACCTGTCGGAGTACAGGGAGAAGACAGTGGCAAGGATGGAGACTTTCTTGAGGCCTATGATCTTCTGCGGCGTGCTATTCTCCTGGCCGAAGGGGCCAAAAATGAGAAAGCTTTGCCGATCCTGGCGGCGTTTTTGAAGAAAAACCCCAGAATTGCCGAAGGCTGGCTCTGGTATTCCAGACTCAGCAAAAACATGAAAATTATCGGTGCTTCGTTAAAGAACGCAAGCCTGTTGTCTAAAGATGATCCTGAAGTCAGGGAAGAACTCATTAAACTGCAAAAGGCCAGGGATGCCGGTTGCATGGAGACCGATACGGTCGGCAAATGCCCTTTTTGCTGGATGCCCATGAAGGAAGAAGGCGAGAGGTGCCCCCATTGTGCCGCCGTCTTGAGGATTCCAGAAAAACAGGGGGGTAAGGGTCCGGAGCCTGACGGCAAGGTCATGGCCAACGCGGTTCACCGCTTCACCAAGACTGTTCTTGTCCACCGAAACAACGATAAGGCTCATTATTATCTGGGGCTGGCTTTGTTCAATCTTGGCAACTGGGATGAAGCGATCGATCAGTTTTACAAGACAAAAAAGATCAAGCCGGACGACGGCTTTTATCAGCAGCAGTTGAAGGCCCTTTTGGATAATATAGCGGCGACGGAAGTTTCCACCTCAACCCAAAAGATCGATAAAGAAAAGGATGAAGCGCAGCTTTCGACCCGTCCGGGCAATACGATTATGGTTGTTGAGGACAGTGCCACGACCCGGAAGGTAATTAAAATGATCCTTACCCAGGAAGGCTATGATGTTGTCGAAGCCATTAACGGAATTGATGCCTTGGCCAGGCTGAATGAGGTGACGCCTGACCTGGTGTTGCTGGATATTATCATGCCGGATATGGATGGCTATGAGGTGCTGGCGGCCATGCGCAAAAGCAAGACATACAAAAAACTCCCGGTTATAATGCTTACCGCCAAAGATGGCTTGGTTGATAAGGTCAGAGGTAAAATGTCGGGCAGCAACGAATATTTGACCAAACCGTTCAAGCCGGAGATGTTGATGGAGAAGGTCGGGAAGTACATGGGTAAAGGATAGACCCACGACCAACCTCCCTTGAGCCGACCGTTCATCCCCCTCATCCTGCTCCGGAGGAAAAAACATTGACGTCACCCGTGAAAAAACTTAGGATTACACGCCTCTTTAAAAGCCAGTTATGTTGAAGAAATAGGGAGAATTATAGAATGCTTGATCTTCTGCGTCGAAAAGCACAGTCAACCGTTATCCAGGTGATAATTGTAGCCATTATCCTGGTTTTTGTTTTCTGGGGAGTCGGGACAAACCAGGGTGGAGGGACTAACGCCATCGCCACGGTAAATGACGAACCGATAACATATACCGATTATCAACGGTCTTATGACCAGCAGATAAACCAGTTGCGCAGCCAGATGGGCGGGAATATCCCAGCCGGCCTACTGGAGACCCTGGGACTAAAGGAGCAGATTCTTGAGAGTCTGGTCCAGAAAGCTCTCGTTGGTCAGGCCGCAAGAGAGGCCGGACTGGCTGTCAGTGATATTGAAGTAAGAGACAAGATCAAGGAAATGGAGGCTTTCAAGAGTAACGGTGTCTTTGATGTGGGCTGGTACAAGCAGGTCCTGGCAGGCAACCGGATGAGTGCCACCGATTTTGAATTGTCGATGAAATCAGATATGCTGACCGCAAAGGTCATGGACCATTTAAACAGATTTGGCGGGGTGGCTGACTCTGAGCTTAAGGACCGGTTCTTTTATGATTACGGAGAGAAGCAGTTCTCTTATGTCTCCTTCGCTGCGGCCGATTTCGAAAAAAAGGTAGAAGTTACTGATGATGAGTTGGCCGCCTTCTTCGAGGAGACAAAAGACAATTACCTTGGTGACCCTCAATTCATGATGAAGTATGTCCTGTTCCCTTTTGATGACAGTGGTAAGGTGAAAATCCCGGAAGAAAAAATTCTGGACTATTTTGACAAGCACAAAGATGAATACGTTGTTCCCGAACAAAGAAGGGCCAAGCATATTCTGCTGAAGGTTGCAGAGGGTGATGGCGATGATGCGGTCACCGACAAACTGAAGAAAGCCGAGGGCCTCTTAAAGCAGGTCAGGGAAGGGGCTGATTTTGCCGGCCTGGCCAGGCTTAATTCGGAAGATACCGGCTCGGCAGTTCGGGGTGGCGATCTGGGCTTTTTCGGGCGGGGACAGATGGTCCCACCGTTTGAAGATGCTGTTTTCGGAATGAACGAGGGCGATCTTACCCTGGTTCGTTCGAAGTTCGGATTTCATGTGATTAAACTGGAGAAAATCAATCCTCTGATGGTCAGGACCGTTGACGAAGTGCGGGAGGCGATTATTGCCCGGATCAAGACGGGAGAAGTCAAGAATCTTGCCTTTGAACAGGCGGAAGGTGCTTACCAGAAGATTATTCTTTCGGGCAGTCTGGAGAAATACGCTGAGAGCGGCGGGAAATTAAAGGAAACAGCTCTTTTCACCCGTAAAAATGTTCCTGAGCCTTTCAAATCCAACCCGCAATTCCAGGGCGCGGCTTTGGCGCTGAATCAGGGGGAACTCAGTTCCCTGCTGGAGGGCAATAAAAGTTACGGCATTTTTTATGCTCAGGAAGTCAGGGAGCCTGCGCCCCCGGTTTTAGACAAGGTGAAAAAGAAAGTCAGGACTGATTTTGTTAAGCAACGAGCCCAGGAGATGGCCAGAGAGGCGGCAGATGCAATGCTGGTTGCCCTTGGAGAGGGAGCGTCAATCGTTGACGAAGCAGCTAAACAACAACTTGAGGTTGAAGAATCACCTTTGATGACCAGGGCCGACAAGGGGGGGAGCAGGTTGGCTCCGGCTCTGCTTGAAAGCGGTCTTGAGCTGAGTGGTCTGGCGCCGTTTCCCGATACGATAATAACTGTCGGCAATGAATATTATGTAACGGCCTTTAGGGCAGAAAATGATCCTTCAGAGCTGAAATTTGAAGAGAAGAAGGATGAGGTTCGCCAGAAGATTGACGATGAAAACCGGAATATTGTTCTGGCGTCCTGGATAGCCTACCTGCGAGATCGGGCTGAGGTTGAGGTGAGTCCAGGATTCTAAATCTGAATGTTTCACGAGTCGATCTTGCCGTATCTTCTGTGTCATCAGGAGTTCAGTTTATGCCCCTTTAGGGTGCATACGAAAGTATGGCTGAACTCCTTCTTCCGTGGATATCCGGCATTTCGACTCGCAAGACATTCAGGTTATTCAACAATTTATTAGTTAATTCCTTTCAGTCCTTGCCTTTTCCTTTCCCCCACAGTGGGTCATTGCCGAAGCGGTTCATCCACCAGTCTTCATCATCTTCTGTCTCCAGTTCATCCAGTGCCAAGGGGAATCGGTAACCGGCGCAATAGTCCAGCAATGTCTGGTAGGCATCTGTCAGGGCGTGCATCTCGACATCGTTTCCAGATTTGGTTTGGGCTGTGTCCGGATGATGTTTTTTGGCCTGTTCCCGGTAGGCTTTTTTTATTTCCTCCAGGGTGGCACTTTCGCCGAGGCAGAGCAGGTCACGGGCCGCAGTGATTTTTTCCTTCCTAGTCTTTTTTGCCATTGGCGCTTTTCTTCCAGCTCTTCTCTTCACCCTTCAGCAGGCGACTGATGTTATCGTGGTGCTTGATGACAATCAGCAGGGCTATTGTCCCGGCTATTGAAACCACTTCGGCGTTGTATCCTGTAAACCAGGTGACCAGTGGCATTGACATTGCCGCAGCCATTGAACCGAGGGAGACGAAGCCGCTGAGCCGGACAACAACGATAAAAATTATTACGGCACCCAGGGTGTTGAGTGGTGCCAGATAGAGAAATATCCCCAAGGCAGTGGCCACGCCTTTGCCGCCTTTGAACTTAAGGTAAACAGGCCAGCAGTGGCCCAGAAAGGCTGCCATGCCGGCAAGCAGAGTCAATATTTCTGCCCTTGGTTGACCTTCAAGGAGGCGGGCGATAATCAGCATCGGCAGCAATCCCTTGAAAAGGTCGCAGGCCAGGGTCAGGGCGCCCAGCTTTTTACCGAGTAAACGGCTGACGTTGGTAGCGCCGATGTTGCCGCTGCCATGCTGGCGGACATCGGTTCCGGCCAGGCGACCCAGGAGCAGACCGAAGGGGATTGATCCGATTAAGTAGCTGATAATAATAAGAAAATATGGCATTAATCTGTCTCGCTGGGGTTGATTTACTTGTGGAGACAAATAGTACAGCGTTGTGTTGTGCTAAGAAAGGTATTTGTGTTGCTGGGCCCGGAAAAATAAAAATGATGTTTCCTCGCAAGTTGTTTTAGGGTTAACATTGATTGAATGTTCTTTGGAGAGAGAACCTGATTCCGAAATATGTTGCTGAGTTTGAAAAGTTTTGCCCATCAGAGAGAGGGAGAAACATGAATGAAGAGTTTATGGCGGAAGCCATAAGTCTGTCCATCGAAAAGATGCAGCAGAGTGAGGGGGGGCCTTTTGGGGCTGTTGTTGTCCGCAACGGTGAAGTCGTTGGCCGTGGCTGGAACATGGTCACATCCACCAATGACCCCAGCGCCCATGCCGAGATTGTTGCTATCCGTGATGCTTGCCGGAAATTGGGAGTCTTTTGGCTTGGGGATTGTGAGATATACGTTAATTGTGAGCCTTGCCCCATGTGCCTGGCCGCAGTATATTGGGCCGGCATAAGAAAGCTTTATTATGCAGCGGAGCGGAGAGATGCAGCAGATGTCGGCTTTGGTGATGACTATATAGGGCGCGAAATTAGCAAGCCGGCAGAGGATCGGGACTTGGCAGTTGAGCAGGCGATGAGGGAGAAAGCCCTTGAAGCGTTTGAAATATGGGATAAAATGGAAGGTAAGATTGAGTATTGAGCGAGTTGTCAGTCGGAGACCTCCGGGGAAAAATAAAGGTTCAGGCGAATGAAGATACACATCAGGGTTGTTATTGCCTCCATACTCGGCTTATCCCTTCTCCTGCCCGACCTAGTCATGGCCAAGGATGTCAGTTTTTATGCCCAGAAAGAAGTGGATAAGGGTTGGGAGGCTTTCAACGGCGGTGATCTTGATGGCGCCCTTCGGGATTTCAACCAGGCTTCAAAAATAGATTCTTCCTATGCCCAGGCATATTACGGCAAGGGGCATGTCTACATTGCCCAGGACAAGTTTGGCCTGGCCATCAGGTTCTTTACAAAAACCATTGATCTGGCCAGGGAGCCCATGCCTGAGGCCTATGTCTATCTCGGGCTCTCAAATGCCCTGATCGGCAACGAGCAAGAGGCGGTCAGGATGTATAATAAGGCATTGTCGATTGATCCCATGAATAAGGACGCCCATATCAACCTGGCTAACTATTACTGTTCGGAACTGAACGGCAAAAAGGCCTGGGAGCATATCCGCTTTGCCCTTAAAATGAAGGCAACTATAAACGAAGATCTACTTAAAGAAATGCAATCTCTTTGCCCTGAAGGCAGGTAGCTCGACCCTTGCGGGGTGTCCTCCCCGCGTATCTCCCCTTTCTCCCCCTGAAAAGATAGCTTTGCCTGTTTCCGCTGGATTAATCCGCCCGGAATTCAACAACCGACATCGCCGGGATCGTTTGCCGGTAGCTCTGTTACCGTAACTTCTGCGGGTTTTTTCAAAAAAACATCCTCTCCTTTGACCTAAGTCAACGTCATCATCTCCCTGCTGCGTTATCATCCGGTCAAATCAAGTTAAAACCGGCTCCGCTCGCGGAGGCGAAAGATTACAAGTATTTCAAGAATCAATTAATTTAACGGAGGATGTAACAATGTTTTGTAACCAATGTGAACAAGCGGCTAAAGGTGGGTGCTCAACTATGGGGGTCTGCGGCAAGCAGCCGGAGGTCTCCGATCTGCAGGATCTGCTGATCCATGCCCTGCAGGGTCTCTCTCTTTATGCGGTGGAGGGACGCAAGGTCGGGGTTTCTGATGCCGATATCAACCTTTTTACCTGTGAAGGGGTTTTTTCGACTCTGACCAATGTTAATTTTGATGATGAGCGGGTGGCTGCTCTGGTTCGCAAGACCGTTACTCTTCGGGATGAGTTGAAGGGGAAGGTCAAGGCGGCCGGCGGCAAGGTCGACTTTGACCAGGCGGCGGCTAATTTCACCCCGGCTGATACCACGGCGGGAATGGCCAAGCAGGGCGTCGATGTAGTCCTGACCGGCAACCTGGACGAAGATGAGGATATCAAGTCACTCAAGCTGACTCTGCTCTTTGGTCTTAAAGGTATGGCTGCCTACGCTGATCATGCCCGGATCATGGGTCAGGAAGATGATACCGTCTACGCCTTTGTCCACGAGGCCCTGGCGGCTTTGATCACTGATGGCTTGTCCGCCGATGATTGTGTGGCCGCAGCCATGAAATGTGGTGAGGTTAATCTCAGGGCGATGGAGCTGCTTGATGCCGGTAACACCGGCACCTATGGCCATCCGGTACCGACCTCGGTGCCGCTGGGCGCAAAAAAAGGTAAGGCTATTGTCGTTTCAGGGCATGACCTCAAGGATTTGGGTATGCTCCTCAAGCAGACTGAGGGTAAGGGTATCAACGTTTATACCCACGGTGAGATGCTGCCCACCCACGGTTATCCGGAGCTCAAGAAATACGCTCATTTCTACGGCCACTACGGTACCGCCTGGCAGAACCAGGCCAAGGAATTTGCTGATTTTCCTGGGGCCATCCTGATGACCACCAACTGTATCCAGAAGCCGAAAGAATCATACAAAGATAACATCTTTACCACCGGGATGGTGGCTTGGCCCGGAGTGAACCATATCGATAACGACAAGGATTTCAGCCCGGTTATCGAGAAAGCCCTGGCCATGGATGGCTTCAGCGAAGATACCGATAAAGGTTCGGTGATGGTCGGTTTTGCCAGAAACGCAGTCCTTGGCGTAGCCGATAAGGTTATCGAGGCCGTTAAAAGTAAGGATATCCGTCATTTCTTTCTGGTTGGCGGCTGTGACGGCGCTAAACCCGGCCGTGACTATTACACCAAATTTGTCGAGCAGGTCCCGTCCGACTGCATGGTCCTGACTCTGGCATGTGGTAAATTTCGTTTCTTTGATAAGGACTTGGGCGATATCGGTGGCATTCCGCGTCTGCTTGATATCGGTCAGTGCAATGACGCCTATTCGGCGGTGCAGATTGCGGTGGCTCTGGCTGGTGCTTTTGATTGTGAGGTAAACGACCTGCCATTGTCCTTTGTCCTGTCCTGGTACGAGCAGAAAGCGGTTGCAATTCTGCTTACCCTGTTCCATCTTGGTATTAAGGGGATCAAACTTGGACCAAGTTTGCCGGCCTTTATTACCCCGAATGTTCTTGATGTGCTGGTCAAGAACTTTGAGATCGCGCCGATCAGTACCCCTGAAGAGGATCTGCAGGAGATCCTTGGTGATGATCTTGAAGGAGCAAGGGTAGCTTAAGGTTAATTATGCGGGTGCCCGGGAAACCTCGGGCACTCCGCATAATCTTTAGCGGAGAAAATTATGCAATGCCCCGGACAGGATAGTCGTTATTGGGACGGTGAGGCGGTTTTTGAGGCAAACTGTTCAGAATGCGGCAATGTAATAGAATTCTTCAAGGATGATAATGCCCGCAAATGTAGTCAATGTGGTCATAGGGTATTAAATCCCCGGATCGATTTTGGTTGTGCTGCTTATTGTCCATATGCCAGCCAGTGTTTGGGAGAGTTGCCGCCGGAACTTCTTGCTCAAAAGCAGGAGTTGCTGAAAGAAAAAGCGGCGCTGGAGATGAAGAAGTATTTTGACAATGATTTCAAGCGGGTAGGCCATGCCACCAGGGTGGCGCGGCTGGTCGACAAGATAGGCGAGATGGTCATGGACCACGAGGTTGAGGACTACAACCCGGCGGTGACCGGGATCGCTGCCTACCTGCATGATATCGGCATCAAAGAAGCCGAGAGAAAATTCAACAGCTCTTCACCGAAGTATCAGCATCAGGAAGGGCCACCGGTCGCCCGCGAGATCCTTGCCGGTCTCGCAGCCAACGAAGGGATCATTGATGAAGTGTGTGATATTATCGGTCACCATCATACTCCTCGCCCGGACGAGACCATGAATTTCAAGGTTCTCTATGATGCCGACCTGATAGTCAACCTGGAAGAAAAACAGAAAGAATCTCCTTCAGACCCGGAGCATCTGGAGAAGATTGTCCGCAATTCCTTCCTGACGGAAGAAGGGGCGGAAGTTGCCAGGAATACACTTTTAACTACTTGATATAATTAAATTAACCCCTTGTTTTGAGGTGTTGGATGAAGGTTCTGCGAAAGATTATCGAAATCGATGACGAGCTGTGTAACGGTTGTGGGGAATGTGTCCCTTCTTGTGCCGAAGGGGCCCTGGAGATTGTTGATGGCAAGGCTCGGATGATTGCCGAGAAGTATTGTGACGGTTTGGGGGCCTGCCTGGGAGATTGCCCGGAAGGGGCGCTGCGTATTGTTGAGCGGGAAGTCGATGATTTTGACGAGGAGGCGGTAGAGGAACTTTTGCGGCAGAAAGGCGCCTCCGAGCCGCCGGTCCCGAAACCTCCCGCCGGGGGGTGTCCTTCGGCTAAACTGCAGACCTTTGGCGGCCAGACCCCCTGCCAGACGGCCAATAAACCTGCTGGTCTCGACCTTGCCGGCGACTCGTTCCTGTCCCACTGGCCGGTGCAGATCAGGCTGGTGCCGCCATCGGCGCCCTTTTTAAAGAATGCCGATCTGCTGGTGGCCGCCGATTGTACCCCGATTGCCTATCCGGACTTTCAGAAGGATTTTCTCCAGGGGAGGGTGGTAATGATGGGTTGCCCCAAGTTTGACGACCAGCAGGCCTATATCCAGAAGTTCAAAGAGGTCTTTGAAACAGCCGATCTCAACTCCATTACCATGCTGATCATGGAAGTGCCATGCTGTGGCACTATGAGGGGGATTATTGCCGAGGCCCTGAAGCAATCCGGCAAAGATATCAATGTTGAAGAGGTCGTAGTCGGTGTTCGGGGTGGGATTGTTGCCGGTTAGCCGGGCAAAATAAAGGCTTTTACTGGCATCCTCAAATAAAGTAGTTATAGTATCATCCTAGTTGCGTTGGAACTTGTTATGCCCAGGGAGAAATCTCTGGGCATTTAACTGTGAATTACGGAGAAGTTATGTTGCGTGGCAAAGGTTTGTTTTCGGGCAGTCTTCAAATAGCTGGTCTGGCGTTTCTGGCTATAATGCTGTTGGCGGCTAATTCGCAGGCGGCCAAAAAAATGCCCGGGTTTTCCGAAAAGAATATTATTGACGGCGCTGTTGTCAGCAGTGAGGATTTTAAGGGCAAGGTGGTGTTGGTCAATTTCTGGGCCACCTGGTGTCCTCCCTGCCGCAAGGAAATACCTTATTTAATGAAACTCCAGGAAAAATACGGCCAAAAAGACTTTACCGTTCTGGGGATTTCCATGGATGAGGGTGGCAGAAGGTTTGTTAAGAAATTTGTCAACAAGCTTGGCGTAAACTATCCGGTGATTATCGGTGGTTCAAAGCTTGCCAGAGGGTTTGGCGGGGTGATCGGCATTCCAGTGACCTTCCTGGTTGACCGGGATGGGAACCTTGTTAAAAGGCTTGATGGCTATGTCAGCGAACGGGTTCTTGAGAAAGAACTTGCGAAGGTCCTCTGATAGCGTTTTTGCCCGAGGGTGTTTTTTTCTTGACAGTGGCGTTTGGAAATTTATACTTCGCCTTTGTTTTTTGAAACCAGAGAGATGGTGGTTCTTTTTAATCAAACGTAGAGGAGTTTATCATGAGCAAGAAAATCGTTACTTTATTGATGGCTATGGCTTTTACGGTAGGTGTTGCCGGGGTGAGTGTTGCTGCAAGATCTGTAAACTGCAAAGTTTCAGCAATTGATGGCAATACCGTTACTCTCGACTGCAAAAAAGCCGACAAGCTCAAAGCCGGAATGAAAGTAAAAGTTAAGGAAGCCAAAAAGAAAGCTGTTGAAGGCTGCTAATTAGCTTTTTTGTTTCCTGTAGTTTGTTCAAGCTGCCCGGCCGCACAAGGCCCGGCAGCTTTTTTTTGTGGTTGAATTGCTATACGGACGGATCTGCTTTGTTAACGCTGTTATCGCGTACTAACTGTACAGCGATAACAGCGTTGCCTCGCACCTCCATCCGTATAGCAATTCAACTATACGGGTCTTGGCTTTTTGAGGTATGTTCTCTTCTTGCATGGAAAAAATTAAGGCCATTGCCGGCAAGTTAAAGGGTGTGTTTTCTTGAGGACTAATGTCAGGAACATCTTTCAACAATATAATTAAACAAGCACAGCTGTTTGTCTCTCCCTGAAAAGTTGCCAATCATAGACGGGCGCTGAAAATCTGATAGCAGATGATTACAGCCATAACCATTCCTACCATGAATTCGAAGAAAAGGGAGAGCAGGGTTCCCAGCAGTGCTCCGGTTCCGGCCTTCAGGGCTTCCTGCAGGTCTTTCAAAGCGAAAAAAATCTCGCAGAGTACAGCCCCGATAAAGGTGCCGGCAAAGATTCCTCCCGGGATCGGCATGATGAAGCCGACGAACATGCCCACACAGGCGCCGATGATCCCATATTTTGAGGCACCCATTTTCCTGCTGGTGGCGGCAGTTACGAGATACTGGCCGGCATAGCCAACGAAACAGAGCACTGTCAGACTCAGGATTGTCTGCCACGTTAGTGGTGAGAACTCGGTGACCAGGGCGTGGACGATGGCAGCGATCAGAATAATTCCTGTTCCGGGCATGCTTGGAACCAGGGTTCCGAGCAACCCTGCGAAAACAATTATTACCAGCAGGATATCAAGTTCAATCATCAGTGTTTCCAGTAGGTTCGAGTCTGTTGATATGTCGTCTTTTTGTTTACTTTTACAGGCCCCTTACGTATAGTGCCAAGCCATGAATATGTTTTATGCAATACTTCTCGGATTCCTGCAAGGGGCAACGGAATTTTTGCCCATTTCCAGTTCAGGGCATCTGGTGCTGGCCGAGTATTTTCTGGGGCTTGAAGAAGTGGGGCTGTCATTTGATGTTGCCCTCCATCTTGGCACCCTGCTGGCCATTCTTGCCTATTTTCGCAGGGACTTTCTGCTGATGGCTCGCTCCCTGCTGTTTGCCAAGGACCTTGATGAAGAGGGCGTCTTCTACCGGAAGCTGGCTGTTTATATCGTTCTGGCGACAATTCCGGGGGTAATGGCCGGCCTTTTTCTTAATGATCTGGTCGAGACCCTGTTCCGGCAGCCGGTTCTGGTGGCCACAACCCTGGGCATAGTCGGTCTGCTGCTGCTCTGGGCGGAGAAGGCCGGAAAGAAGCAGCGCGATATCGAGCAACTTGGACTGACCGACGCCCTGATCATTGGCGTGGCCCAGGCCCTGGCTGTTGTTCCGGGAGTGTCCCGCAGCGGGATTACCATGACTGCGGGCCTTTTTGCCGGTTTCAATCGCCAGGCGGCGGCTCGTTTCTCGTTTATGCTGTCTGCCCCGATAATCTTCGGGGCCGGGGTCTATCATGTGCCGGAAATTATCAAGCAGGGAGGCGCGCCGGGGCAACTGGGCTTCTACCTTGCCGGGTTTCTGGCGGCGGCCTTGTCCGGTTATGCCTTTATTGCCTGGTTGCTCAAATTTATTCGCACCAGAACCTTTGAGATTTTTGCCTATTACCGTATGGGCCTTGCCTTCGTAGTATACCTGGCCCTGATTTTAAGTTGATTGGAGTAATTGATGAGTGAGATTGATTTGCCTGAAAAAGCTGCCGGTATTTTACGGGAGCTCAGCAAGAAATATCGCACGGAATTTGATGATCTACATTTAAGGGACCTGCATCTCAAGATTTTACAGGTTTCAGACATCGAGCCGCTTCTTCAAGGCAAGGACCCTTTTGAGGATGTCTCGAATTTCCCTTTCTGGGTAAGACTTTGGGAGGCAGCGCTGATTCTGGCTGATCTGATGGGAGCTATGCCCGCTCCGTTCGGTGGTCGTTTGCTGGAGCTGGGAGCAGGGCTGGGCGCTCCCGGGCTTGCTGCTGCTGCTGCCGGCCATCAGGTGACCTTAAGTGATTACGAGCCTCATATCCTCGATTTCCAGAGGGTGAGTGCCGCGGCGAACGGCTTAGACAATGTCGAGTTCCGGCTCATTGACTGGCACAAACCTCCGGAATTGCCGAAATTCGAGACCATTATCGGGGCGGAGATTTTGTTCAGGGAAGATTTTTTCAAGCCACTGCTCTCTATTTTCCGTAATTACCTTGCCCCCGGCGGGACAATCTTTCTGGCCCATAACAGTGACCGGAAGAGTCTTGGTCCTTTTCTGGAAATGGCTTCCGAGTATTTCAAGATCGGCACGATTCCCCGGAAAATATCCTCTGAAGATCGGGAAATAACAGTCCTCCTTAACCGGCTCCAATTTCTGTAGGATTCTCCCTGAAGTAATTTAATTATGAGTGGCGTATCTGATATAGACTGGGACTTGATCTGGCGTAAAAGCCGGATGAAGCGCTCCTGCAAGAACAAAGGGCGCAAGGATTGGGATAAAAAGGCTCCCTCCTTTGCTCGTCGCAATATGAGATCTTCCTATATTAAAAGGTTGCTGGATTTTATTGCGCCGGAACCAGAAGATACTGTTCTTGACGTCGGAGCAGGGCCGGGAACGCTGGCGATACCTCTTGCATCACGGGCCAGGCTCGTTACCGCGATAGACTATTCTGCCGGTATGCTGGAGGAATTGAAAGCTGAGGCAGATCGCCAGTCTCTGACCAATATTGTCCCTGTCCATGCATCATGGGAGGACGACTGGCAGAAGATTGGGGTGGCGCAGCATCATGACATAGCTGTGGCGTCCCGTTCCCTGTCGGTGGATGATCTGCAGGGGGCCTTGGCAAAACTTGACAAATGGGCCTTTAAAAGAGTGGTAGTTACCGATCGGGTTGGGGCCGGTCCTTTTGATCCGGAGATCTTTGCCGCGATCGGTCGGGATTTTGATCCCGGTCCAGACTATATTATTACGGTCAATATGCTTTACAGCATGGGGATAAATGCCAAGGTTGATTATATACCGGCCGAATACAGTGATTCCTACCCGACCCGGGAAGAGGCGATCGATTCTTGCCTCTGGATGCTTGAAGACATGAATCCCGGTGAACGGGAGCGATTTGAAGCTTATATGGACGAAAGGTTGACCAGGCAGGATGATGGTACCTGGCGTCTGACAAGGCGTCACAAACCGAAATGGGCCGTGATAAGCTGGGAAAAGTGAAGAAAACTCTGTAAATGTTCGCTGGCAGGGTTGAAATAGGCCGTTAACCGCGTACATCTGGGGTCGCTGTGATACCCGCCTGTTTTGACAGTTTGTCTTGTGTCACCAGACTTCTCAGAATCAATGCCCTCGTATTTCTTATCACACCATTATGACATGCAAAGGATAACATGTTGATTTTATTGTAAAAGATCGCTGGCGATGATGCAAACAACTTGACTTTTACCATTAATATGGCTATTAGAAAAGGTCCTAAACAAGAGGCAAAAATAATTCCAGCAAAGTAATTAAAGCCGGCAGCACCCACTATCAGGTTTACTGAACAAACCCTGATCCGGCTGCACCTACCATCACTCCAAATTCCTATGCATTTTATTTCAATCGCACATGTCCTGGGCCTTTTATTGATAGTAACCGGCAGTTTCATGTTTTTGCCGGCGATCTGCTCCGTTTATTACA
>JBDLIW010000003.1:0-14201 GCA_039714695.1 Thermodesulfobacteriota bacterium
GCCGCAATTCATTATCTCCCAACAGTTTTGGTCTGCTGCAGCCATAACAAAATCCTCCACATTGTTAGTTAAACTGGAACCAGTTTTGTCTCAGTTAAAATAATAGCATCATCTCGGCTTGGAGGGTCAATGGGGTTATTGCCTAATTTAAGGGATAAAATTACTCCGGCAGAGGGAATTCCCTATTTCTACTAAGAGAGATTTTCTTTAGGTAACCGGGGAATCGAATTGCTTAGCAGCAACGAGAGAAATGAAGCTGCAGATGTGTCTTTTCATAAATATTAAACACCCAAAGTCAGCATGCCTCAAGGGAATTTGACGGATCCTGGTAAGTACCATAATGGGATTCTCTTTGGGGCGTATCCAGGTAACCTGGAGTCTTCTTTCCTAGCCTGGTCAATGATATAAAAGGGATGATGATCCCGGCTTAATAACACTTGGTTCAACGGAAGGTCAGTTCTTACCGTCATTAACTGCAATTTTGTCTGGGTGGGTAAAATCCTTATATCTACGAATTTGACGCATTAAGATTACATGAATACCAGTATTGCCCATCAAACTTGAAAAAAGATAGAAATTATTTAGGCGTGTTTTGCGCTGAAATTTGCCGCTTGACCGGACGGGGTTTTATTATGCAGATCTTTCTCTGTGGGCAGGTGGCGAGGCTATTCTAATTTATTTCATAGTAAGGAGGTCGGCAATGGCAAATATCAGAGAATCAAGGTTGGCTTACCAGGTAAACAATCACTGGATTCATGTAACCGCTCCCTCAGAGGTGGAATTCGATCAGGAAGAATTGGGAAGTGACTGGCTGTTCAGGTTTATATTGAAAAAATCTGACACCGAACCAGAAAAGCAAATGATCATGTCTGCCCATTCGGAACCGTTTAAAGCAGATGGGAAAAACATGCGCATGGAACCAGCCATTAAGATAAGGCTATCCCATGACAATGCTGATTGGGGCGAGAGGGAAATTTCCGGAGAAATCTGCCTTATTCCGTTTGATGACTCTAACTCCTTTTCCCACGGGAAATATAAGCTTCCTGCAATATCAGTATCGGTATGAGACGCATCTCTCGATGGGGGCATCTGTTGCATAGTCGATGTCGCAGTTGCTTCCATTATCAATACAATATAGCGAACTATTCAGCTTGTGTCGCAAGTGTTCTTTAATTCTTTGAGAGATATGAGGCTATCTGAATTTCCAATGTTAATGTCGTAAGTCCGGAGCTGTGCCTATCCATGCAAGTATTTGTTATGTAAGGGTTGATGTCCTGAAAGAAATATAGGTAGAATATCTAGAAGCTTGAATTGTCCCCAAAGTTAACAATAGTAGTGTTTGTTTTTTTGCGGGTTGCTTCTTGTCGGAATAAACTTAATTAAGAGGGGGTATCAGCGCAGAATGCCCAGCTTGTTACAGGGGAGGGACGCGGAATGGCAGCTTTTCAACATGAGTGTGATGTTTTGTTGGAGCCATCTTCAGATCACAGTCCAATGTTTTAGAAATTACCTCCATCGGTTTGGTAGTTCCCTATAGGTTATCAATAGAGAGTTACTATAAAATAATTTTTACAGTCACGTAGCTATGATGTTCTTTAAAACTTTGAAAAAGACAACTTAGATGTTCCTTGGGAAAAAGGACAAGAGATATGGCCTGATTTGCAATCCATATTATTAATCCAGCAAAATGTCGGATCGAATTTGCACGAATAAAAAATAAATCTGGGCCCATTTGTTGAAATGAGATTGGGGGGGTACATGAGCGAAAAAACAACTGTTTTGGTAGTTGAAGACCATCCTCTGGTATGTGATGGGATTGTAAAGCTTTTAGGCCTTCACGATAAGTACCATGTGGTGGGTAGTTCTTCTGATGGAGTCCCCGCCTTGGATTTGGTCCGTAAACACCAACCGGATGTGGTAATTCTTGATATCTCTTTGTCTTCATGCAGCGGCCTGGACCTTTGCCCTGTTTTGCTGGAGGCCTCCCCGGAAACAAGGGTGGTTTTTCTGACGATGTATGGACAACCCGCCTATATACGTAAGGCCCTGTCTGGTGGGGCTATGGGATATGTGCTTAAATCGGCCCCCTCCCAGCAACTGTTGGATGCTATTGATCATGTCGATAGGGGGGAGTTCTTTTTGAGTCCGGAAGTCAACAAGGTGGTGATCGACAATTTTACCGGACCTGCAAAAACAGTGGGTATAAACACAGAAAACGACACTATCTCCAGTCAGGCAAAGAGCATGTTAAGCGCAAGGGAATTACAGGTTCTGGAGATATATTTGACCGGGTCAAGCAGCAAAGAGATAGCCCGTTTATTATGTCTGAGTTCCAAGACGGTAGATAAGCATCGTGCTAATATTTTTGAAAAAACAAAATCTCGATCTCACATGGATTTGTTACGCTTTGCGATTGATAACAAAATGATTGATCCGCAAAACTGGGTGTGAGAGCCATTTAACAGCTTTCATCAGATATACATTTCATTATATTTTTTACGTAGATCAATACTCCTTCGAAATTACAAAGCTCTTTTGGGGAATTACCCAATTTTAGGTATTCCTTCCGGTAAGAATACAGATTTAATTACTCCAAAAACTACCAAAAAGGATTTGCTCCTTTTATTTGGCCGTTATTTCAGATCTTGTCTTTTTCTCCCCGGGTTTACCTGAGCCGAATTTCAAACGATTATCTCTTTAGTTGCTTGAAAGGATATAACTGGCTGCAAATATGATGCGATTATGGGCAGATGATTTTTTTTATATTGTCGTAGCCAACCCCTAATTAATGCTTACTTTATCAGGAGCTATTATCAGAATATACTACGGTAAGTTCTACTGGGGGGGGTCCGAAGTGCGATTGTTAACTGGGTGTTTTACGGCGGTTTTTTGCTTTTCTGTGTTAACCGGGTGCGGCACATTGGTTCGTGGTTCAAAGGAAACATATCAGGTAATCAGTGAGCCACCAGGAGCTATCGCTATCTTTTCAAGCGGTGAACTCTGTACTACTCCATGTGCAGTAAATAAGAAGAGAGACGAACCTTTCTTCGTCCGGATCGTCAAAGAGGGATATCAGCCTTATGATATCCGGGTTGAAGAGAAGGCTTTCGAGGGGAGAGGGCCAACCATGTTGGCCAATCTACTCATGTTCGGGAGTGTGATCTGGGCATCAATCGATCGTTTCAGCGGTGCGAATAAGGAATTAACCCCCAATCCCAGCTTGGCAAGCCTGGAACCGGTCAGAGCACCAGCTGAAAGTTATGAGCGGTTGTCGGCTAGAACTCCAGGATTCCCGGGGGGTAATTCAGTCCGCTGAAATCACCCATCCCTAGCGATGGTCGATAAGGACTGTGAACTCAGACGTTGATCAGAAAGAGCAGGTTCAAGAGGCCGATAATAAAGCCCAGCAGGGCACCGAAGAGGTTGATGTACTTGAACTGCTCCTGCATTATGGAGAGCAGAAGGCCTTCAAGTTTCAGGAGGTCGAGGGCGTCAACCTTACGGGTCACCATTTCGCGGATATTCAGGGAGTCTACCAGGCCCGGGACTTCTTTGATGAGGATGTCGTTCACTTGTTCGAGGAGGAAATCGTTAATGCCTTCTTTGACTTCACCCGGCAGGAAAGAATCCAGCCGGCCGACAGGCCTGGTCAAAAGTCTGTCTTCGATCATCTCCGTCAGCAAGCGGTCCATGATCCGTTTGAAGTTGCGGGAGCGGATCAGGTCGATAATCTCATGGGTGATCCTTTCTTTGACCTCGCCCGGGCCCTCGGGGCCGAAAAGCAGGATGAGCATTTCATTTAAATCACGATCCTTCTGGGCAAGCAGGGAATTATGTAAAAGATTGCCGGCTGCTTTGGCGGTTCCTGGATCGCTCAGGAAGTTCATGGCCTGCTCTGCTAATTGACTGCGGCCTTTAGCCAGTTTTTCCGGGGCAACATCCTTCAGCAGTTCGGCCATCGGGGTATTAAGCAGTTCGGAGGCTTTTTCTCTGAGGAGGCTTGCAACTTTTTCCTGGACCGATTCATCGATGAGCCAGTCGGAAATTTCATTGCCCTTGTTGCTGAGGTAGTCGCGCACCTTGTCCTGAATGGCGGCCGGGTTGATGAAGTTTCCCAGCAGGGAGGCCATCGGCCCCAGGGCTGAAGAGAAGCTGTCTATTGCCCGGCAGATACCGCCTGCTATCTTGTCCTGCACCAGTGGTTCCTGGACCATACCGGCCAGTTTGCTGAGCAGGGCCGGGGTTTCCTGCTCAAGCCTGTCCTGGAGTGATTCGGTCAGACCCGAGGGGACAAGGTCGTTCGGCGAACGACCTTCAGCAAGGATATTCTGAAAGCGCTGATCGATATAGGCGGTAAGCCATTTCTCGACCTCAGGACTGGTCAGCAGGTCGCCCGCGGTTTCTTCGAGGAATTCCGTGAAGCGACCGATCATCTCCGCGGAGAGTAGTTCGTCAATGCTGCGGGCAAGAAGCTCGTCATACCTTTCTTCAAGGGCTTTGACCAAAGTGTCGGCGAATTGCTCGCTATCGATGTGGTTGTGCAGATGCTTCAGGGCACGCCAGCGCAGGATCTTGATACTGGCCCGGAAATAAGAGCTGAACCGTGCCGGCACCAGGGAATCGACTGGCCCCAGGTCGGTTTGCAGAAAGTTCTCGACCCGGTTGGTGATCAGGGCCCGCAGTTCGGCTTGAAAGGTCTTTTCCGTCAGGGCCTTCTGAACATCGTTGCTGGTCAGCAGATGATCGCCGACCATCTTGCCGATATTTATCGCCAGGTCGTGGCGCTTGGCCGGGATAACCCCAGGGGTCATCGGCAACTTGATGCCGAGCAATCGCCATGGTTTCAGGGGCCTGAACAGCATGCGAATCGCCACGTAGTTGGTCAGGTAACCGATGAAGGCTCCCAACAGAGGCGGGGTTATCAGGGTCAGGGATGAGGGCATCGGAGTTTTGGCTCAGGATTTGATCAACCGACCCAGGGTCCCGTCCACGGCCAGTGACTGCTTCATGCGGTCTTTGAGGAACTCTTCGGTCAAGTAATCTCGGCTTTCCGTAATTATATCACATAGTTCGGTTATCTGCGCATCTTCGGCCAGATCGAGGATCTTGCCGAGGTTCTTGATGAAATCCCTGACTATTTTCTGCCCTTCCCCTTTACTGGCGAGTATTTCGCCATAGGTCCGAGGGTTCTGGGCGTGGAGGCGACTCATGGCCAGAATTCCGTAGAGAGAGGTCAGGGTGGAATGCGAACCGATATCGTCCGGGTCGATGTTGTTTTCTTGCAGGGCCATGGCCATTGCCATGGAAATAGCGGTCGGCAGCTTCTGGCTGACCCCCATCAGCTTATCATGCTGGATCGGGGTATCGCGGCTGATGATTGAACCGTGCTTGTAAAGGAAGGATTCGAACTCGCTGCACAGCACACCACTCTGCGGGGTGCGGACAACGGAGACGTTTTTGTCCTTCATGGTGGCGGCCTGCGGGCCCCAGAGGTTGTGGACCAGCAGCAGCTCCACTCCGGGCCGGCAATGTTTTTTGGCGGTCTCCAGCGGAACTTCGGCTTCGCCGGCCATGATCACCAGGGCCTGGCCGTCCTTCAGCAGCGGCGCATACTTTTTAATGGCGGTGGGGGTGGCGCTGATCGGCACGCAGATAATTACCACGTCGACCTGGCCGACCATCTCTTCGGGCGTCAGTTCGGTGGAACGGCCGGACAGCATGACCTTGTATCCCTCGTTTTCAAGACGCTCGGCAAACCAGAGGCTCATGTCACCGGTGCCTATGAACCCGGCATTACTGATCAGCTTGGTCCGCATATCCACCCTGGGAAAACTGCCGAGAATCCTGATGGCCCCGGGCTCCTGAATGATATTGTTTTCAATCCTCTTCAGGGCGAGCTTCATCTGTTCATCATCGATATGTCCTTCCGCCTCAATATAGAATTGCATTTTCTGCGTCTTGAGATCGTTTTCGGTTCGCATATCGAGAATGTTGATGCCGCGCCGGGAGAATTCGCCCAAGGTGTCGTAGAGCAGACCAACCCTGTCTTTCAGGGGGGTGGTTATCATGGCGGTGGCGTCATAACCGGATGGAGGTGTCGCCTGGCGGCCCAAGATGGCGTAGCGGGTCCGGTTGTAAGGTGCAACTTCCCGTTCCCTGATCTTAAGATTATGGGCGGTGAGGACCTCTTCGGGAGCAATGACCCCGCGATTGCTCAGCTTTTCCTTGCTGATGAGTTCCAGATCATGCTCCAGATTATGGGTGGCCATGATCGAAATATCCGGGAAATTATCGGCAAAAAACTCCGAGCATTGCTTCAGAAGATGGGTCTCGCCAATGATCAGCTCAAGTTTCGATTTATTATCGATGGCCCCGAGGGACAGATGAACAGGGATGACCAGGTTGTCCACCCAGTAGCCGTCCTTGAGCATGGACATGGCCCGGAAAAACTCTTTGCTTTCCCCGTCCCTGGTGTTGTAGGCAGGGATTACGGCCATATCGCCTTTACCCTGGGCAAAGGCGTTTATCAGAGTACTGATGTTGGGGAATGTTATGAGTTTCGCATCGGGGCGGAACTGTCGGGTTGCCTCCCAGTCGAGGGAACCTTCCGGGCCGAGGGTTGCTATAGTGGTCATTTTTCTACCTGGTTTTCCTTTATTGCAGTAAATAAACGTTTATGTGTTACTTATGTAGTTGTTTCGAGGAGTTAGGTCAACTCGTTTAACCAAAATAATTGCTTGTCGACAAGGGAGTGCCGTGCAACTCGCCGTTCTTGTGTGGTTATTTTGAGCGGGCTGCTTTGCCCTGATATTTTTTGGCAAAATGATTAATTTGCCAGCAGTATATACGTTTTCAATAATTTACCCGGATTATGGATGACCGAAAACATCAAACAGGAAAACAGAAAAGGGCTGGTTGGAGAATATATCTCCTCCCTGAAAGAATCTCCGAAGTTCGGTCCGCAGGTGGTGCATCATGAGGAGATTCCGTCGCGTCCCGCCCTTTTCAGAGATTTGGCCGAACCGCTGCCCGAACCGCTGAGCAAGGCAGTTGAAGCCGGCGGGGTGGATAAACTGTACCAGCACCAGGCGGTTGCCATTGACCTTATCAGGAAAGGGTGCGACGTGATTGTCGCCACCCCGACGGCCAGCGGCAAGAGTCTGATCTACAATCTGCCGGTATTCGCCAATATCATGGCCGGGCAGGGAGGCAAGGCCCTCTACCTTTTTCCGCTCAAGGCCCTGGCCCAGGACCAGCTCAAGGCCTTGACCTCCCTGGCGGCGGTCATTCCCGGTCCGTCGGTGCCGCGGGGCGCGATCTGTGATGGTGATACCTCTTCATATCATCGCCGCAAGATCAGGGAAAATCTGCCTGATATCCTGATAACCAATCCCGATATGCTGCATCTTTCGATGCTCGGTTATCACGACAGATGGGCCGGCCTCTGGCAGGAGCTTACCCATGTGGTCATTGATGAGGTTCACTCCTATCGCGGGGTATTCGGCAGTCACATGGCCTGGGTGCTGAAGCGTCTGCTCAGGATCTGTCGCCATTATGGTTCCGAACCTAAATTTGTCCTTTCTTCGGCCACGATAGGTAACCCGGCGGAACTGGCCCGGAATCTCCTGGGCCGGGATGTGGAGGTTGTAACCGAAAGTGGCGCCCCGCTCGGGGGCCGGAATTTTATCTTTCTTGATCCCGTCGACAGCGCCTCCCACGCAACCTGTCAGTTACTGGAGGCCGCCCTGCACCGGGGCCTGCGGACTATTGTCTATACTCAGTCGCGCAAAATGACGGAACTGATCTATGTCTGGACCCGCGCCAGACTTGGGGAAATGCAGAACGGAATAACCTCGTACCGGGCCGGTTTTTTGCCGGAAGAGCGGCGCGACATTGAAGAACGCCTCTCGGATGGGAGACTGCTGGGGGTGATCTCGACCAGCGCCCTGGAGCTGGGGATCGATATCGGTGAGCTTGATATCTGTATCCTGGTGGGCTACCCGGGGACGGTGATGGCCACCTGGCAGCGGGGCGGCAGGGTGGGACGGCGGCAGCGCGAGTCATTGGTGGTCATGGTCGGCCAGGAGGATGCCCTGGACCAGTACTTTATGAGGAACCCGGGCGACTTTTTCGGCCGCGAAGTTGAGGCGGCGGTCCTGAACCCCGAAAATATCGAGATCATGAAACGGCATCTGCTCTGCGCCGCAGCGGAACTGCCCCTGGCGGCGGACAGTCAGATCGCCGCGGGAGATGCGGCAAAGGATGCCCTTGCCGAGCTTAATAATGAAGGCGGATTGCTGCTGACCGGAGACGGCAGGGTATGGTATACCTCGCGCAAATACCCGCACCGGCTGGTTGACCTGCGGGGCAGCGGTCGGTCCCTGGCGATAAAAGAGGAAAGCAGCGATGAACTGCTTGGCCGGATAGACTGGCTGCGAAGCCTGAAGGAATGTCATCCCGGCGCCGTCTATCTGCACCGGGGCCGGACCTGGTTGGTTAACCGGCTTGATCTGGAAGGAGGGGAGGTCAGGGCTGCGCGGTGCGACGTGAACTATTTTACCCGACCCCTCGCCAACAAAGAGACGGAAGTCCTGGCGGTTATCGAGAAGGTTTCCGTAAGCGGCACTGCTGGGCAGCCTGGTTTCCAGGTCGGGTTCGGTCGGCTCAGGGTAACCGATACGGTAACCGGATTTCAGCGGCGGCTGGTAAGTGGTCACAAGCTGATTTCCAGTGAAAATCTCGATTTGCCGCCGATAGTCTTTGAAACCGAAGGGTTGTGGCTGGAGATTCCTGAAGAATTGCGGAGACTGATGGAACAGGAGCAGCGCCATTTCATGGGTGGTATCCATGCCGTCGAGCACGCGCTGATCGGGATTTTTCCTTTGCTGGTCCTCTGTGACCGAAACGATGTGGGTGGTATTGCCTATCCGTTTCATCCCCAGATCATGGGCTCGGCAATCTTCATCTATGACGGCCACCCGGGCGGGGTGGGCCTCTGTCGCCAGGCCTTTGGTGCCATTGGTGAACTTCTCAAGGCCGGGCTGGAATCAATAACCGCCTGTCCCTGTGAAACCGGGTGCCCTTCATGCGTTCATTCTCCCAAATGCGGTTCCGGCAATCGTCCTATTGACAAGGCGGCGGCGGAGCGGCTCCTTTCCGGCCTGATCGGGAAAGAACAACTGGTTTTCACCCCTGTTGAAGTCAAAGAGGCGGGCAGTGGCGGCCCGGAGGACGAGGCAGGAGAAAAATCCTTGGCGAACTTGCGCTACGGGGTGTTTGATGTCGAAACCAGGAGATCGGCCGCCGAAGTCGGCGGCTGGCATCGAGCCGACAGAATGGGGGTCAGCATCGTAGTCCTCTATGACTCCGGTCCTGACGAGTTTTTTGTCTACCGTGATGATGAGATCGATGAGCTGGTCAATCGGCTCAAGGAACTTGATCTGGTGGTCGGTTTTAACAACAAACGCTTCGATAACCGGGTTCTTTCCGCCTACACTTCGTTTGAGCTGGGAACACTTCCCACCCTGGATATGCTGGAAGAGGTAAAGAACCGGCTCGGTTATCGGATCAGCCTTGACGCCCTGGCCGATAATACCCTGGGGATTGGCAAGAGTGCTGATGGTCTCATGGCTTTGCAGTGGTACAAGGAGGGGCGGATAGACAAGATCATCGAGTATTGCAGCAAGGATGTGGCGATAACCAGGGATCTGTTCCTTTTCGGGGTTGAGAAAGGTTATCTTCTCTTCAAAAACAAAGCGGGCAGCGCGGTGCGCTGCCCGGTGTCGTTCTTATAACAATAAAGAGCTTCAGTCCAGAGGGTCGGCAGGCCAGATCAGGGTGTTGTAAATCCAGCCCTTGGTGCCGTCGGCGTGTTTGACTTTCAGCCAGTCGCCTTTTTTGTCAAGGACATCGAATACCACCCCATACTTAACGATGGCGATAATTTTGGATTTCTGGCCGGTGCTGGGAGTATTTCTTAAATTTATTTTCTTCTTCTTGACGATAACCGTTTTGTTCTTTGACAGGAGATCTTTATGAACCCAGCCGGAGTCACCTTCATAATCCTTACAGTTCGCCCAGTCACCGTCACGTTTTAATATCTCCAAGGGGAAATCCTTGAAAATCTCCCAACGGATCTCATTGCTGGTTGAAGGACCGGAGCGGACATTGACTCCGTCTTTTTTCACACTTACATATTCGGCGGCGTGGGATGCTGAAACCATGAAAAAGAGGATGCAGAGTGTAAGGCCGACGATGTTTTTCAGGTAGTCGGCAGGGCGCAAACTGTTCATAATTAGCCTCTGGTTATTTAATATAAAAATGTGCATAGGGAAAGTGTCAACCAATGTCCTAACGATAGCATCAAGAAGTCGGGAAGTCAATAAACCGGGGCGGGCTGTCAGGGTTTCGCCGGTTTCTTATCCGTGGCTTTATCGATAATAATGGGACCATAGCAGGCGGTAGCTGTACCGCCGGTGTTGTCGGTGTCGGTCATGATCGCAATGGCACCGACTTTGCCGGGTGGTGAGCCGAAATATCTTATGTAATCCTCATAGACGTTACGTCGGTACTCCCGCCATTTACCGGTGTTGGCCGCACCGCTGTCAACCGCCACCATAATATCATTTGCGGTGTAGCTGCTGTTCAGAGCCTCTCCGACCGGTAATTTATTGGCCCAGATATAGTTGATGGCCTTGGTACGCCAGAAAAACATGGAAGGGAACACCACATAAATTCTGGCGGCGTAATCGTCTCCTGCTTTGGAACGGGCATCGCCTTTTTCCACAATGTTGTCAACTTTCCACTTCCAGGAGAGGATCGGGTTCTGTTCCGGTTCGTATTCAATTTTGTAGAATAGCCCGGAGGCGCTGCCTCGTGCTTCCGCTCTAAGACAGGGAATCCCTTCGTCGGTGACTGTCTTGTAGGATGTTTCCCCTTTGAATTTTTTGGCTTCCCAGTCAGGCTTGAGCCCTCCCTTGAAGTCATCGATTATTCGCGGGGTGGTAAAAGACAGAGCCGGACCCGACAAAAGCTCTACAATAAATATTGTCAGGAGAAAGAATAAAAGTTTATTGGTTATTACAGGCATGCTTTTCCGTGGGGGTCAATAAAATGTCTGCCGCGCTTTTTGAGGGTGTTAATTTATGTTATAAACTTATATATCACAAGGAGATAAGTCGGGGAAAGGGTATTGAACATCAAAAAAGATAAAAGCAGTTGCTAAATGAAATTACCGGGAATGATTTATGAGCCATAGCAAGGTAGACCAGTGGCTGAAGGGATCGGAGCTGATGCGGGAGTTGCCGGCTGAAGTTCTGAACGAAGTCAGGGAGTTTTCCGAGGGGCAGCTTGCCAGAATCAAGGAACTGGTCAAGATCGGTATGGCCCTGTCGGCGGAAAAAAAACTTGAGCGGTTATTGGAAATGATTGTCACCGAGGCCCGGCGCTTTACCAATGCCGATGGCGGCACCCTGTATATTAAAAACGATAGGGACCAACTGGAGTTTAAAATAATCCAGAATGATTCACTGGGGGTCAGGGTCGGCGGCACCGGCGAACATATAACCTGGCAACCGGTCCCCCTCCAGGATGCGCAGGGTAACGAGAACCACAATAATGTTTCCGCCCATTGTGCGTTAATCGGGGAAGCCATTAATATTGAAGATGTTTATGACGCCGATTTTGATTTTCAGGGGACCAGAAAGTTTGATGCCAATACCGGCTATCGATCAAAATCGATGCTGCTGGTGCCGATGCGCGGCCATGAAAACGAGGTGATCGGTGTCCTGCAGTTGCTTAATTCCCGGGATATTGAAACCGGCGAGGTCATTGCCTTCGATGATCTGGAGATCGATGACATAACCAGCCTTGCTTCCCAGGCAGCAATCGCAATCACCAATGTTCGCCTGGTCGGGGAACTGGAAGTACTGCTGGATGCATTCCTTGAAGTTATCGCTACGGCGATTGACGAAAAGTCCCCCTATACCGGGGGGCATATCTCTAATGTTGCCGAACTTACCCTGCGGCTTGCTGAAGCTGTCAATAACGAGCAAAACGGCAGTTTTTCCGGGGTCAGTTTTTCCGAAGAAGAGCTGGCCGAGCTGAAGATGGCTGCCTGGCTTCATGATATCGGCAAAGTGACTACTCCGGAGTACGTGGTTGACAAGGCGACCAAATTACAGACAATCTATGATCGCATAGAGCTGATCAAATCCAGAGTTGAAATATTGAAACGCGACGTGGAGATCAGGAAGCTCAAAGCCAAACTTGCTGAAAACGGGATCGAACCGGATGGAGCTGAAGAAGAATGGCGGCGGCTGGATGAGATGGCCGGCTTCATGGAAGAGGTAAATGTCGGCGGTGAATTCCTCTCCGATGACAAAGTGGACAGTATTCGCCAGATTGCCCAGACCCTGCTCCTGGTCGAGGGCAGGCAGGCTCCCCTGCTCAGCGACGATGAGGTCCTGAACCTTTCCATCCGCAAAGGGACCCTGACAGACGAGGAGCGTGAGATCATCAACAATCATGTTCGCCTGACCCACCAGATGCTGGCCAAGCTGCCTTTCCCCAAGAAACTTGCGAAGGTGCCGGATTATGCGGCGATGCACCACGAAAAACTTGACGGGACCGGATACCCTAATGCCTTGCTGGCCGAACAGATTCCCCTGCAGGCAAGGATTCTGGCGGTTGCCGATGTTTTCGAAGCGTTGACCGCAGCGGACAGGCCTTATAAAGAAGGGAAAAAACTTTCCGAGTCAATGAGGATTCTGGCGGCGATGGCCGCAGACAACCACCTGGACATGGATATCTGTGATCTGCTGGTTAAATCCGGTCTGGTGAAGGATTACGGTAATGAAAAGGTTTCAGGCCGCCAGCGGGATAATTTTGAGTGGCAGGGAGAGACTTACATTATGTAGTGTTGATGGTGTGGATTGGCGGGTTAAATTCCTACCGTTAGTCCTGCTCGAGTGTGGTCAGAATCAGGTCAAAATGGCCTTTTGCTTGCCCCGCCCGGGGATAGTGCTGAGTGATAAGTGTTTCGTGGCCTTTTGCTGAAACCATGATATGAATATGCGGCAGGCGGCCCACATAATCGCTTGGGCGGTTGCTCTCGAATGAATAACGACCCTTCCTGCCAGAGAACACCGTGGCCCGGTGGGCTTCGTCATATTCCCCTTCCTCGTTAACCAGCCAGAATTCGATCTTCGCTTTGCTCAAGGGGCGGCAGCCTCGGACGGATTTCACCTGTCCTTCAAGGAGGTAGCCGGAACCCACCGATGACCTGACGGGGGTATTTGACTTGTAGAAGGGGCCAATCTCGTCATAAGGTGTCGGGGGGCAATCACCGATTGTCTCGGGCAGCTGGTTGCGGCAGGAAGTGACTGCCAGCAGGAAACAGCACACCAGCAGCCATTGCCGGGGGACAAAATAACACTTCTTATTTCGTTTGCTCATCGCCTTCACCAAGTTCCCGCCGGTAAGCCCGGATATTCTACGGGTTCGGCATGTCTGATTTAAGGATACGACGTCGGAGGATAAAAAAAAAGCCCGGAGTTTACCCCCGGGCTTCTTAACTCAGATTTCTCGGTTTTACTTAAACCATTTCTTTCATGATGGCAGCGCTGACATCATCGATGGAAGGCTCGCCGTCGATGGAGATCACCTTGGTGTCGCCGAGGGCTTTGAAGACGTTGACTGCAGCCATGGTACCGGTGTTGTCGTCATAGTAGATGTCATGACGCTTGTCTATTGCCGTGTCATCCTGATCGTCGGGGCGGGTATTCAGCTCGCCGCCGCAGACCCGGCAGACCATTTTGCCGTCTTTCTCTGCCGGTTTAATAGCATCAAAGGCGATGTGGTTCGGGTGGTTGTTGTCGTTTACGCAGAGGCGGCGGCCGGTGATGCGCAGCTTGGCTATATCACGCTTTAAGACGATCTCGATAACGTAGTCCAGCTTGATGCCTTCATCCTTGAGGGCCTTGGCCAGGGTCTCGGCCTGGACCTTGTTGCGGGGGAAGCCGTCGAGGATCCAGCCGCCTTTGCAATCGTCTTCCTTGAGGCGGTCGAGGATCATCGGGATGGTGATCTCGTCGGGGACCAGATCGCCGCGATCAATATATTCTTTGGCCTGTTTGCCGAGTTCTGTGCCGCCGCCGATGTTTTTGCGGAAGATGGCGCCTGCCTCGATGTGGGAGAAGTTG
>JBDLIW010000004.1:0-12971 GCA_039714695.1 Thermodesulfobacteriota bacterium
GCGGCTACGACGACCGGGATAGCCATTTTATGAAAATGGCCCTTCGGGAGGCCGGGAAGGGCAGGGGGAAAACCTCTCCCAACCCATGTGTCGGCGCAGTTGTCGTCAAGGGCGGCAAGGTAGTGGCTAAAGGTTATCATCGCCGGGCCGGTTCTCCCCATGCCGAGGTAAACGCTCTAGAGCAGGCGGGTTCGAAAGCTGCAGGCGCCACTATTTATGTAACCCTTGAGCCCTGCAACCATACCGGTCGGACCCCACCCTGTACTGAAAAAATTCTCGCTGCGGGAATATCAAAGGTAGTGGTCGGGATGAATGATCCCAACCCCCTTGTCAAGGGCTCGGGTAATGATTATCTTGCCGACCGTGGCTTGGCTGTTGTGTCCGGGGTGCTGGCTGAAGAGTGCCGAAAACAGAACCGTTTTTTTATCAAGCATATCACCACCGGCCGGCCGTGGGTGATAATGAAGGCCGGACTCAGTATTGACGGTCGGATTGCCACGAAAAGCGGGCACAGTAACTGGATTACCGGTGAGGATTCCCGGCGGGAAGTCCACAGGCTGCGCGACCGGGTTGATGCGATTCTGGTTGGTTCAGGCACTGCCCTGGCCGACGATCCTTCGTTGACCGCCAGGTTGCCGGGCCGGAAAGGCCGTGATCCCCTGCGGGTTGTCCTTGATAGCTCATTACGGCTGTCGCCCGATGCCACCATGCTGCACCAGGAATCTTCCGCTGCCACCTGGATTTTTTGTGGCCCTGATGCCGATCAGACAAAGCGTCGTCGACTGATAGATCAGGGGGCCGTAATCAAGGAAGTAGCGAGAGTACCCGGCGGCGGGCTTGACATAAAGGATGTGCTGCTGGAGCTCGGACGGGCCGACATAACAAGTTTGCTGGTCGAGGGTGGAGGCATGGTCCATGCCTCGTTTCTCGGGCAGAATTTATATGACCAGGCCAGGCTCTTTATAGCGCCGATGTTTATCGGCGCGGAAGGGGTGCCGGTAGTAGGCAGCCTGGGACTGGACAAGGTTACAGAAGGCAGGCGGTTCTGCCTGGAGAAAACCCGGAGATATGGCGGCGACGTAATGCTCGACGGCATTTTTAAGGATTAACTTTCGGAGAAACCCATGTTTACCGGAATAATTCAGGGCAGAGGGACAATTTTCGAGAAGAAACCGGCCGGCGGCGGCCTGGTTTTCGGGATTGAAACGGATTTTGACCTCTCGGAGCCAGAAGAGGGCGAGTCCATTGCCGTAAATGGTGTCTGTCTTACCGCCCGGGAGATTAACGGGCGTCGTTTTCTGGTTGATGTTTCACCTGAAAGTCTTGACCGGACCAATCTGGGCCGCGTTGCGGTTGGCAGTACCGTCAATCTTGAGAGGGCCCTGCGGCTCAGCGACCGGCTGGGAGGTCATCTGGTCAGCGGCCATGTTGACGGGGCGGCGAAAATTCTCTCCCGGAAACCGCTTGGCGATTTTGTCCTTTTTACCTTTGAAGTTCCCCGGGGGTTGGGGCGGTACATTATCGAAAAAGGGTCCATTACCATCGACGGCATCAGCCTGACGGTAAACTCTGTGGATGATCGCAGTTTCGCGGTATCGATTATCCCGCATACATTGGAAATAACCACACTCGGAAGTCTTGGTCAGGGTGATCAGGTAAATATCGAGGTGGATCTTATTGGCAAATATGTCGAGAAACTTCTCTCTGTGAAGCCGGAAGGTGGCGAAAGCCAGGGGTCGGTAATAAACCCCGCCTTTATGGCAGAGCATGGATTTATCAAGTAACGGTGATTTTAGATGACAGTTAACACGATTGAAGAGGCAATTGAAGATATCCGGGCCGGTAAAATGGTCATCCTGGTAGATGACGAGGATCGGGAAAATGAAGGTGATCTCACCATGGCCGCGCAGATGGTCACCCCGGATGCGGTCAACTTTATGGCCACCCATGGTCGCGGCCTAATCTGCCTGACCCTGGTGCCGGAACAGATTGACAAATTGCAGCTGCCGATGATGGTCAGGGACAATAAGTCGCCTTTCGAAACGGCATTTACGGTCAGTATCGAGGCCACTTCCGGGGTAACGACCGGTATTTCCGCGGCCGACCGGGCCCAGACCATCCAGACGGCGGTCAGACTGGACGTAAAGCCCGAAGATATAGTCAGCCCCGGTCATATCTTCCCGCTACGGGCAAAGCGCGGCGGAGTTCTGGTGCGTACCGGCCAGACCGAAGGGTCGGTCGATCTGGCCCGTCTCGCAGGCTTGAGGCCGTCCGGCGTTATCTGTGAAATTATGAATGAAGACGGGACCATGTCCCGGATGCCGGATCTTAAAGAGTTTGCCAAAAAGCATGATCTGAAGATCTGCACCATTGCCGACCTGATCGCCTATCGTCTGCAGAAAGACACCCTGGTTCACCGGGCCGCTGAAACCAGGCTGCCGACCAGATACGGCGGTGAGTTCCAGGCAATCGTCTACACCAATGATGTTGATGAGTACGAACATCTGGCCCTGGTTAAGGGTGACATTGATCCTGATACCGAAGTCATGGTCAGGGTCCATTCCGAATGTTTGACCGGCGACGTCTTCGGCTCGATGCGTTGCGATTGCGGCGGGCAGCTGCAAGCGGCCATGAAGATGGTGGAGAATGCCGGCACCGGCATCATTCTTTACATGCACCAGGAGGGCAGGGGGATCGGTCTGGTCAACAAGCTGAAAGCTTATGCCCTTCAAGATCAGGGCATGGATACGGTTGAAGCCAATAAGGAACTTGGCTTTAAAGCCGATCTGCGTGATTACGGGATTGGCGCCCAGATCCTGAGGGATCTTGGGGTACGCAAGATGAAACTTATTACCAACAACCCCAAGAAGATTGTCGGTCTGGAAGGGTACGGACTTGACGTTACCGACCGGGTGCCGGTCGAGGTTGAACCCGACCCCGAGAATCTCAAATATCTGCAATGCAAGAAAGACAAAATGGGCCATATGCTCGATCTGATCGATAATAAACCCGGAACTGCTGACAAATAGATAATTTTCTGATATTATTACGAAAAAATCGGTAAAGTGGAGAATCGGCAACGACTTTCGCAATACCGGATGAAAGGACAGGAGACAGGCATGGCGAAGTATATTGACGGGAATCTTAAAGGTGATGGGAAAAAAATCGGCATCGTTGTTGCGAGGTTCAACTCCTTCATAGCCGAAAAATTGCTGGAAGGCGCCCTTGATTCGCTGATCCGATCCGGGGTAGCCGATGATGATATCGATGTTGCCCGGGTGCCGGGGGCGTACGAAATCCCCCTTCTTGCCCAGAAGATGGTCAAGTCCGGTCGTTATGATGCGCTGATCTGTCTTGGTGTGATCATCCGCGGGGCCACCCCTCATTTTGATTTTGTGGCCAATGAAGCGGCCAAGGGCATAGCCCAGGTCAGCTTGGACAGCGGGGTACCGGTGATGTTCGGGGTTTTGACCACTGATTCTATTGAGCAGGCAATCGAGAGAGCCGGTTCCAAGGCCGGGAATAAAGGTTCGGACTGCGCCGTCGCCGCCCTTGAAATGATCAGTCTGCTTGATCAGTGTTGAAAGATCTTTCATGACCGTTCCCATTAGACGCAGGGCCAGGGAACTGGCCATGCAGGCTCTGTATCAGAGTGAAACAACCGGGCAGGCGGCGGCGGATGCCTTTCAACTGATCCGGAAAAACTTCCAGGCCAATAAGAGGGCAGTTGCTTATGCCCTGGAGATTCTGGCTGGTGTTCACAACTGCCGGGCGGAAATTGACGACCACATCAGCAAACACTCCAAGAACTGGCGATTGGAAAGAATGACCTGCGTTGATCGGAATATTCTGAGGATCGCGGTTTTTGAACTTTTAAAGCAAAAGGATATTCCCGCTGCCGTGGTAATTAATGAGGCGATCGAGGTTGCTGGCCGCTATTCTGATGAGGATGCGCCTCCGTTCATAAACGGCATCCTCGATTCGCTGAAAAACAAGTTGGGGAAATAAATATCAGGCTCCCTGCTGCGTCGATGATCATTTTGATGATTAACTGAACAATGGCCAAGAATAATAGCCAAAGAGAAAGACCTGATCTACTCCATGAGATGTTCTCTGTCCTGGGGTTTTTTGTCGCTTTTTTTATCCTTATCTGCCTGGCAGGATTCTCTCTGCCTGACGGGCTCGGCCAGATCGAGCCACTATACTGGGGCGGCAAGTTCGGCCATTTCTTTGCCCGGGTAGCCATGAGTTTTCTGGGCTTCAGTTCTTTCTGGCTGGTTGTCCTGCTCTTCTTTTTCTCTTCGATGTTTTTTTCGCCCAAAGCATCATTCAACAGACTTCCCCTTATCTTTGCCGGTTCTACCGGAATCCTGATCGCCAGTAGCGGACTGCTTGCGGCTACCGGCAGTATTGAATTCAGGATCTTCGGCAGGATATACCCAGCCGGTGGTTACCTTGGGGATATGTTTTATTCATTCCTGGGTGAATATTTTGGCGAGCCAGGCGCTGTTCTTTCTTTCTCCCTCCTTTTCCTAGTCTCCCTGATGATTTCTGTGGAGTTTTCCCCTTATCTATGGGCCTGTACAGCTGTTGACGGCCTTAAAACCTTAGGGGAAATACTGAGCGAGTGGTTGACTGCCAAATTGGCCGAGGTAAAAACCGCCCGGGTTGAGAAGATCGTCGCTGAGCCATCCCGACCGCCTATCGCCTTGCCTGCTTCTGTCAATAGCGAAGATGATCGGGAAATGGTCATTTCAATGCCGATTTCCAGTGAGGCGGTCAGTCTTACCGGTGAAGACGATGATGAATTCCAGCCCATACCGGTCTCAGCCAGCGAGTACCGGCTGCCGAGTTTTAATCTGCTTGAAAGATCTCCTGTCGGTGATTTTCTTGCCGACCGGGAACATTATCTGGCGGTCAGTCGAAAGCTTGAGGCCAAGCTGAAGGATTTCGGAGTGGCCGGCAAGGTCTCCGGTATTTCACCGGGACCGGTGATTACCACCTATGAGTTTGAACCGGCCCCCGGGGTCAAGATCAACAAGATCGTTTCTCTGGCCGATGATCTGGCCCTGGGCCTTAAGGCGGAGAGCGTCAGGATTGTCGGCTCTATTCCCGGCAAGGCTGCGCTCGGTATTGAGATTCCTAATCCGGAAAGACAGATGGTCTTTATCCGGGATATTCTCGCTAGCGATGAATTTCAGAACGCTTCCCCCAAACTGACTCTTGGTTTGGGCTCCGATGTGATCGGCAACCCGGTGATGGCCAACCTGGCCAAAATGCCCCATCTGCTGATAGCCGGCGCTACGGGTGCCGGAAAGAGTGTGGCGGTCAACTCCATTATCTGCAGCATCCTGCTGAAGGCGACACCCGAGGATGTGCGGATGCTGATGGTTGATCCGAAGCGGATAGAACTATCCTGCTATGAAGATATTCCCCACTTGCTTCATCCGGTGGTGGTTGACCCGAAGATGGCCAGCCGGGCCCTGCAGTGGGCGGTACGGGAGATGGAGCGCCGCTACCAGCTGATGGAAGCAAAAAGGGTCAAGAACATCGCCAGTTATAACGAGGCATGTGGTGATGGTGAAGATGAGCGCTTGCCGTTGGTGGTTATCATCATAGATGAGCTGGCTGATCTGATGATGGTCTCCTCCCGCGAGGTGGAAGACTCCGTCGCCCGCCTGGCGCAAATGGCAAGGGCCGCAGGGATGCACCTGATTCTTGCTACCCAGCGCCCGTCGGTGGATGTCCTCACCGGCCTGATCAAGGCCAATTTCCCGACCCGAATGTCTTTCAAGGTTTCCTCCAAGATTGATTCCCGGACCATTCTCGATACCAGTGGTGCTGAGCATCTGCTGGGCGCTGGCGACATGCTGTTTTTGCCGCCCGGCAGTAACAGGCTGCAGAGAATTCACGGCGCCTACATTTCCGAGAAGGAAATTGAGCAGATCGTCAGTTTTGTTAAAGATCAGAGAGCAGTCGAGTACGACGAGTCGGTAATCAAGATCGCCGAGGCTGCTGCGGAAGATGAGAATGGTACCGAAGATGATTTTGATGAACGTTATGACGAAGCCATGGCAATCGTCTGCGAAACCGGCCAGGCTTCGATCTCCATGATCCAGCGACGGCTCAGGGTAGGGTATAACCGGGCGGCCCGGATGATCGAAACCATGGAAAGGGAAGGCGTGGTCGGTCCGCCCGATGGTTCGAAGCCCAGAGAAGTTCTGGTTAGAAATTCCTACTGATTTTTTTCCTGCCTTTCATTCACCATCCAGCCGGATCCAGCCAAAGCACAAGCCATGTTTTTTTGGAGCAGAACAGGCTCCTGTTATCAAGGACGGCCATGAAAATTGATTTAAAGACCGACGGCCATGTTCACACTCCTCTTTGCCTTCATGCTACGGGCAGTATGGAAGAATATGTTAAAAGCGCCATCGACCGGGGGCTGGAGAGGCTTTATTTCCTGGAGCATCTCGAAGCCGGGATAAATTATTTTGAACGGACCTGGCTCACCGACGATGATTTCAGCGAGTACTTCCGCGAAGGGCGCCGTTTACGTGATATTTACGGTGAGCATCTCTATATCGGGCTCGGAGTGGAGGTTGGTTATAATCCCGAGCGAGTCCAGGAAATCATGACGAAACTGGCGGATTACCAGTGGGACCGGATTGCGGTTTCCTATCATTTTATGCGGATCGGCGAGCGCCATTATAACCTTGTCAGCCGTAAGTCTTATAACCTTGAGGCCTTGGGGGAACAGGGCGTGTCGAAAGTGGTTTCCGAATATTTCTCGGTAATGCTGGAAGCGGTTGAAACCATTCCCGCCGAGGTCGTTTGCCACCTGGATGCGGTGATGCGCTATTATCCGCAAGTGAAGCTCGAAGCGGGTCATTTTCGCCAGATTGAAGAGATTCTGGACGCTATGGCGGTCCGGGGAATGGCCCTTGAGGTAAATGCCTCCGGTTGCAGGATGCGGGGTGAGCCTTTCCCCGCCAGGGAAATTATCCAGGAAGCCCTGCGGCGCAATATTCCTCTGGCGGCCGGTTCAGACGCCCACCGGCCGGATGATGTGGGGAGTTTTGCTGCTCTGGCTGAATTATTCTGAACTGAGTATAGCGGCCAACTTCAAAATTCAGAAATCAGAAATCTGAAGTTAGGAGACAGGGAGGGAAAAGGAATATCGAATCTAGAACAAGGAATGTAGAACCGCAAAAGTTGGTTGCCGTTCCTTCTGTATTTTACATTCGTTGGCCGACTCCCCGTCATCGCGGCGATCTTTTCGGTTACAGGGGATAGACGTAAGGGGTCGGAATTCGGAAGAATTTAAACAGTGTCTGTTATCTTTTTCTGCATTCTGAATTCTAAATTCTAAATTTCTCAGTCGAGACTGATGGTCAACGGTACTGCGTAGTGGTTGCGGGAAACGGTCTGAGTAGGGTCCAGATGCCAATCCCCGCACGAGGTTTTTTCGCCCAGTAACTCGTCAATCCTCTCCACCATCCCGGCGATATTAATTATCGGGTGCCTGGAAAAAACTTCCGGCAGGCCATAGGTCAGATGGCAGGCCAGGCATTTGCCGGGACGCTCGGTAAGATTCAGGTTGAAATGAAGGGCGTTGCTGCCCTGGTCGTGGCCGCCGAATGAAAGGCTGATGTCGTAAACGCCTTCTTCGACGTCCCCGTACAGGGCTTCGAAAAAATCGTTGGCTCGATTGGCAGGGAAGAGTTCCTGCAGGTTGCTGTCCGTGAATATTTCCTGGAAGTTGTCAGATGTCATTGGCGGCTTTATTATTGTTTAGGGTTAAGGTTCTTTCTCTTGACGACGCTTAAAATAACTGGCTCGGGGAAAAGCGTCAATTTAAATTCCATAAAGGGTTGTTGTGTATCATTGCCAGTGATTGGTGGCTGTGGTAAATTCAGCCTCCCTGCCGATCAACAGGGAACTGGAAAGGCACTTTCCTTTTAAATTATTTCATTCAAAGTTTCTAATAATGCAACAATCTTTATTTACCAATGAACAACCGTCTCCCGGGAATACTGCCGAGGGTTTCCGGCGCAGTGATCTTAACGAGGCTCAACTGGAAGCGGCGACCTGTACCGGGGTTCCCGTTCTGGTTATTGCCGGGGCAGGAACCGGCAAGACCCGCACCCTGGTTTATCGCATGGCTTACCTGATGGAGCAGGGGGTGGCGGCAGATAACATCCTCCTGCTCACCTTTACCCGCAAGGCAGCCCAGGAGATGGTGGATCGGGCCGGACTATTGATCAACGACCCCGGGCAACGGATCACCGGTGGAACATTTCATTCGATGGCCAACGTCCTGCTCAGGAAATACGGCCATCACCTCGGCTATCAACCAAATTTCAACATTTTGGATCGCTCCGACTCGGAAGGCATCATCAACCTTATCAAATCGTCCCTTGAACTGGGCGGCTCCGGCAAACGATTTCCGTCAAAGCGGGTGATCTGCAATCTTTTTTCCCGCTCGGTTAATAAATGCGCCGACCTGGAAACGGTTATCGAGGATCAGTACAGCCATTTATACGAAAATCGAGCCGACCTTGAGCGTATTCTGGACAATTACCGGAAGTTCAAGATGGAACACGGCCTGATGGATTATGACGATCTGCTGGTTAATCTGCGCCGGGTGATGAGTGATTTTGAACAGGTTCGCGAGGAGGTGTCCGGGCGTTTCAAGCATATTCTGGTCGATGAATATCAGGACACCAACCCCATCCAGGCGGAGATAGTCCGGCTCACTGCCTCCGGTCATGACAATATCATGGTTGTCGGTGATGACTCCCAGTCAATCTACAGTTTCAGGGGCGCCGATTTCCGGAATATTATGGATTTCCCCAAAACGTTCCCCGACACCCGGATCGTCCGTCTTGAAGAAAACTACCGCAGCACCCAGGCAATTCTGACGGTTACCAACGCGATCATCGATAAAGCCGAGGAAAAATATACCAAGAAGCTTTTCAGTAGCATTGAGGGTGGCGACAAACCGATACTCTACGGGGCCTGGGATGAAACCAACCAGGCCCGTTGGGTAGCCGAGCGGATAGTCGAACTGCAGGAGGGAGGCACTCCTCTCAGTGAGGTGGCGGTTCTTTTCAGGTCCGGGTTCCATTCGTACAAGCTCGAAATGGAGCTGACCAATCGCCAGATAGTTTTTGAGAAAAGGGGTGGCTTGAAACTGACGGAATCGGCCCATATCAAGGATGTTCTCTCTTTCATGAGAGTGGTGAATAATCCGAGTGATAATCTCTCCTGGAACCGGATATTGCTGCTCCTTGAGAAGGTTGGTCCAAAAACCGCCCGCAAGATGCTGGACGCGATTCGGGTCACGGAAGACCCCTTTGCTGTTCTTGCCGGCTTTCCCGCCGGCAAAAGTTGGCAGAAAGGATTGCGGGACCTTCTCGAACTGCTCAATAAGATAAGTAAGCCTGGAGTTGAGCCGGTTGCTATCTTCGACCAGATTATGGACTATTATCGGGATATTTTTGAACGAATATATCATGACGATTTTCCGACCCGCAGCCGGGACCTGGAACAAATGAGGCTGTTGGTTGCAGGATATAAGGACCTTCAGTCGTTGATCGACGATACCGTGCTTGATCCCCCCGTGCCGGACGAATCCTCCGGTCGTTCGGTGGGTGAGGCGGAACGGTTGATCCTTTCGACCATTCATTCCGCTAAAGGTTTGGAATGGGATAATGTCTTTGTGATTAATATGGCAATGGGACGGTTTCCCTCCTGTCAGCCTTTTATGCGGCAGGAATGGGAGGAGGAGCGGCGGATGTTCTATGTGGCGGCAACCAGGGCCCGTCGCAACCTCTTTCTTACTTACCCTCGGGAGGTGTTGTCCGCCGACCGGCAGATGCAGGTGGGGGGGATGTCGCCTTTTCTGGCTGAAATATCACCTTCTTTATTAGCCAGTGGGGAGAAGAGTACGCAGGCCGGCTATAAACACCTGCCGTCATCGACCGGGGGAGGCTCCCGGGTGGATGTTAGTCGTCTTGAGATCGGGGTTACGGTCCGCCACCCTTTTTTCGGTGAGGGTAAAGTTGAAAAAATGGTCGGCAACAGATCGGTTGATGTTTATTTTCCGCGGCATGGCCGCAAAACCCTGCATCTTGATTATGCCAAACTGGAGGTTGTTGAGTAATGGACTATAAAGAGGCCTGGTCCTTTCTGGACGAGCTGCAGTTCTTTAAAATAAAACTCGGCCTGGAATCTATGACCGCTTTCCTTGATAATGTCGGCAAGCCCCATGAACGTTTGCAGTTCATTCACGTCGGGGGAACCAACGGTAAGGGCTCAGTGGCTGTTAATTTGCTGACGATCCTTGCGGCCGGTGGATACAAGGTCGGATTGTATACCTCCCCGCATCTCTCTTCGGTCCGGGAGCGATTTCGGATAAACAACACATACATCAGTGAAGAAGAGTTTGCCGCCCATGCCACTGCCATCAGGGATTCCCTCGGCAGCAAACAGATCACCTATTTCGAGTTTACCACCGCTCTGGCAATGCTCTGGTTTGCCGAACAGGATGTAGATCTTGTCATAATGGAAGTTGGCTTGGGAGGGCGGCTTGATGCCACCAATGTGATTAAGCCGCTGGTCAGTATTATCACCAATGTCTCAATGGATCACGAAGCCCATCTTGGTAATTCCCTGGGCGATATTGCTTATGAAAAAGCCGGAATAGTCAAGCCTGGAGTGCCTGTGGTATCCGGGGTTGCAGCGGACGAGAGTTTGCAGGTGGTTGAGGGGGCATGTCTTGAGAGAGGCTCTTTGCTTCACCTTTTAGGGCGGGATTTCCACCCGGAATTTGAATCATCTGCCAGCTGGACATATCGTAATCTGAAGGGCAGGGCCTTGCGGGGACTAAACAGCGGTCTGGCCGGTAATTATCAGGTGGACAACTGCGCCATGGCTATAGCGACCCTGGAACTCCTCGAAGAGAAGGGCTTTCCTGTCGATGACGATTTGATTCGCCATGCCCTGGCCGATGTCCAATGGCCGGGAAGGTTGGAGAGTTTCTGCCTGCGCGAGACGGGGCTGGAGCAGGTAACCTGTGAAGAGCTTGATGAGCATGATCTTGATGGAGTTCGTCGCTATTTGCTGGATGGCGCCCATAATCCGGCTGGAGTCAAGTCCCTGCTTGAATATCTTGGGGCCAGAGATGATTTTAGAGACCTGGTAATGGTCTGGGCCAATATGTCCGACAAGGATTACGTGCCGTCCCTTCTTCGGGTTGCTCCATATTGCCGGCTGCTGATCCTGACCCGGCCGGAGGAAGAGCGCTCGGCACCGCCGGAAGAACTGAAAGCAGCCCTCCCTCCGGATTTACGGGAAAGGGCAGTAATTGCCGGGAGCGTTGAAAATGCGCTCGAAACTGCCCGGCAGATGTCGGACAGCCGTGATTTAATCTGCGTTTCCGGTTCTTTGTACCTGGTTGGGGTCGCCCGGCAGATTCTTCTAGGGGATATCGTCTGATGGCCTGGGAAGATGAGATCCTCTTTACCGGAGTTGACGATGACGTGATCCGGCGTGAGAAAGCCAAGGCACGGGAGCTTCGCAAGAGCCGCTGGTGGCAGAACAAAAAAGGTGAGGGGCGCTGCTATTATTGCGGAAACAAAACCACTCCGGCGGATCTTACCATGGATCATGTCGTACCGTTAACCAGGGGTGGGCGCAGCGTTAAAAACAACCTTGTCTGCTGCTGCAAAGAATGCAATACCAGAAAAAAGAGTATGTTGCCCCAGGAGTGGGAGCAGTTTATGGCAGAGAGGAAGAGCTTGTAGAGATTCCCTGTTCCTGGAACAAGCTGCTGATCTGATATTTGCAGAATTTGTTATGGCCTAAAACAAGAAAAGCCCGCCGAAGAGGCGGGCTTTCTGGTTCATTATCAGGTAATTGTCTTATTGATCTAACGTCTGGCATTCCGGGCAGAGGCCGCTGTAGGAAACGTGATGGCCTGAAATTGTATAGCCGGTTCGGTTCTCGGCTTCCTTTTCCAGTTCCGGCTTCAGCGGGATATGGACATCATCCACCCTGCCGCATTGGGCACAGTTTATGTGGTAATGGGGATCGGGATTGCCGTCGAAGCGCTTATGGGGTTCACCAAAATCAAGCTTCTGGATCGTCCCGCAGTTACTGAGTAGTTCCAGGTTTCGGTATACGGTGCCGAGGCTTACTCTGGGGAGTTTCTTCCTGACCATCTCATATACTTCACTGGCTGTAGGGTGAGAGTATACTTTACAGAGTTCCTCAAGAATTACTTTCCGCTGGTTGGTTTTTCGTAAGACTTTATTGTTTGCGTTGTTGTTCTGCACGGCTCTATTCACCCCTGTAATAAAATAATAGTAAATTACCCGCCCACAACTATTTTATTACCTTTAGGGAAGTTTTGCACCAAAAAACGATCATTGTTACTTTGAAAACGACCTGCCTGTTAACTTTTTTTTCAATATTCGTCCCCGAAGCAAATACCGATTTCTCTGGCGGTCAGTACCTTGTCACTGTCTATCGGGACTTTTTTCCGCTGCTTGATGGCGTCGACCAGGGGAACAGCCGCCATTTCCCCATTAACCAGAGATACCATCTGGTTGAATTGGCCATTTTCAGCCATGCGGACTGCGGCGGCGCCAAATCGCAGGGCGAGCAGTCGGTCGAAGGTGGTTGGTGAGCCGCCGCGCTGGAGATGGCCCAGAACCATGGATCTGGTGTCTTTACCGGCGCACTCTCTTATCTGGTTTGCGACCCATTCTCCGATGCCCCCGAGCAGCGCTTCTTGTCGGCCGGATTCGCATTTTTCCTGGTTTTTATGAATGACCCCCATGCTCTCGGCGCTGGCGCCTTCCGCGACAACGATGATGGCATAGTGCTTGCCGTGTAATTCATTTTCAGTGATTTTACGACAAATTGTTTCGATGTTGAAAGGGATTTCGGGAATCAGGATTACATCG
>JBDLIW010000005.1:0-12913 GCA_039714695.1 Thermodesulfobacteriota bacterium
CTGGAAATTAAGGTCTACTGTCCTTGTCGCCGGGTTCTTCGTTGACTTTGGTGATACTTCGGAAAAGGCAAAACCCTTTTCCGCGTAATAATCAGTAATTCGCAGGACATCCTGGCGAAGGGTCATGCGGTTGAAAAACTCCTCCTGGTCTACTTTAATGAGGTCCAGAAGGACCTCCCTGTCAACAACGAGGTCGCCGGAGACCTGGATGGAGCCGCATTTATAACGGGCTCCCTCATCAATATTGAAATATACGTAGAGCCAGTCGTTTTTCTGAACTATTTCAGGTTCGCCAACCCGGGCCTCGACGAAGCCGTTGTTGTGATAAAAGGCGGTAATCCTCGAAGCGTCATGGGCCAGCTTCTCCCGGTTCAGCAAGCCGGAATCGGTCATGAATGAGAACCAGCCCTTTTTTGAGGTGGTGATCGATTTTCTTATCTTGGAGGCACTGAAAGAACGGTTGCCGTAGAAGTTTATCTCCTTGATGTATATCTTTTTCCCTTCTCGGATTACAAATTTCAGATCGACCCGGCCTCTGCCGGTATCTTCCTGTTCCGCTTCGACATTCGTGTCGAAGTAGCCTTCCTCTCGGTATAAATTGCTGATGTTGGCAATCGATTCCCTGACTTCCCGGTCACTGATAATCGAACTGGCCCTGATTTTAATGACTTCCCGGATGGTGGATTCTTCCAGTTTGTCATTGCCGGAGATCTTCACTGAGCCGATGACCGGTTTTTCCTTGACGGTGAAGATTACGATGTGGCCGCTGGGCGTTTCTTCCGATGAGATGCTTATATCCTCGAAGTAGCCCATACCAAAAACAGACTTCAGGTCGTCTCGCAGGATGTTTGCATTAAAGTCTTTTCCCGGCAGACTGCTTATCTTCCGGCGGATAGCCCCGGTGTCAATCCGGCGGTTGCCTTCCACCTTTATCTCAGAGATCAACTGCTGGCGCTGGCCAAAGGCGCTGATCTTGCCGATTACTTTTTCAAAGGCTGCAGCCAACTCGTCCTCTGAACTTATTTCTTCAAAAAAGACACCTGTCGCTGCCTGATCTTTAAGGTCGTATACCGTCAGGTCAAGGCTGATCTGGACGCCGAATCTGGTGAGACTGCCCACGGCAACATTGCCGGTGAAATTTTCAGGCAGGAAAGGGATGATGGCGGCCAGAGGCGGCGGCCATGAAGCTCGCTTTAGGATGGTATTGACGGCGCCCCTTTTAATAAAGGACATCTTGTGTCCTTTCGCTGCTTCTGCCAGGAGCCGGTCTGCCTTGGCGGTCAGCGGACCTGCCTGATCGAGGGTATTGATCCTGAGTGGCAGGAAGACAACCCCCGGTCCGTTTTGGGGCGCGGCGAGCAGGTTGGCGGGCAATAATATGGTGGTGATCACGGCCATGATGGTCAGCAGCCGCATCCGGTTTTTTTTGTTGGTCATGGGCTTTTATTCTATATGAGAAGTGTTGTTGTGACTGTTAATTTTTGTAAAGTTAGCGTCTTGGAGGATACCGTCCTGCAGCGTAAGACAACGGTCCATCTGCTCGGCCAGTTCATGGTTATGGGTGACCATTACGGTGGCGATCCCGAGATTTTGGTTCATCTCCCTGATCAGCTCGAAAACCTTATTGCCGGTAGCGGGATCGAGGTTGCCGGTGGGTTCGTCAGCCAGCAGCAGCGATGGCTTCATGACCAGGGCGCGGGCCAGGGCAACTCTCTGCTGCTCGCCGCCGGAAAGCTCGCCGATCTTGTGGTTTGTCCGGTCGGCCAGACCTACCCTGGCCAGAAGATCGTGGGTCCGGTCAAGGATTTCCTGTTGGCCAATACCGCCTATCATCCCGGGCATCATGACGTTCTCGAGGGCGGTGAATTCCGGCAGCAGGTGGTGGGACTGGAAGACAAAACCGATGGTCCGGTTACGAAATGATGATAATTCCTGCTCGTTTTTCAGAAAGACGTCTTCGTCATTATAAAAGAGAGAACCGGAGGTGGGACAGTCCAGACCGCCCAGAATCTGCAGCAGGGTGGTTTTGCCGGTGCCGGAAGTGCCGACAATGGCGATCATTTCATTTTGTCCCAGATGAAGATCAACACCCTTCAGGACTTCGAGACGGGTTGTGCCCTGGACAAAGGTTTTGGCTATAGCCCTGGCGCAGAATCCCAAGTTGCGGTTTGTTTTCAGTTCGTCAGTCATGGGTCGTTTTCTTATTCGTAGCGCAGGGCTTCAGCAGGTTCTACCCGGGCCGCCTGCCAGGAAGGATAAAGGGTGGCCAGGAAAGTGATCAGCACTGCTGAAGTGGCAATAAGGGCAACGTCAAGGGGCAGGACTTCCACCGGCAGGGTCGTCATCGGGTAGACATCCGGCAGCTTGATAAACTGGTAGCGGCTCATCAGGTCACAGATCACCAGTCCGCCGATTACCCCCAGGATGGTCCCGGTCAAACCGATAACCAGACCTTCATAGATGAAGATTCTCATGATACTCCTCGAAGTGGCTCCCATCGATTTTAAAATTGCTATGTCGCGGGCCTTCTCCATAACCACCATGATCAGGGTGCTGACGATATTAAAAGCGGCGACCAGGATGATCAAAGCCACGATGATTGATAATGCGGTTTTCTCCAGCTGTAAGGCGGAAAAAAGATTTTTGTTCAGCCTGATCCAGTCCTTGGCGACATAGGCGAGCCCGAGATCGCTTTCGATTTCCTTGGCGATCTGATCGGCCTGATAGATGTCCGCCAGTTTAAGTTCTATGCCGTGGACGCCTTCGTCGAGATCCAGGAAGTTTCGGGCGGTAGCCAGGGAGACATAGATCAGGGCCGAATCATATTCGTACATTCCTGTTTCAAAAATGCCGGTTACCCGGCAGGCCTTCATCCTGGGAATGACACCCATGGGGGTAAGGGGCCCGGAAGGAGAGATAAGCTTGACTCGGTCATCGATGCGAATGCCAAGCTGCTTGGCCAGGTCAATGCCGACTACTATCCCGGGTAACTGGTCCGGTGATGTATTGAGGCTTTTTAACGAGCCCCTGGTCATATGGTCTTCGATGGAAATAACCGAAGAGGCCGTAGCCGGGTCGATGCCGCGCAGAATGGCTCCGGTGCCGCCATCCCCGGCGGTGATCATCGCCTGGGTATAGAGGTAGGGGGTGGCGCCGATAATATCCCCCCGGGCCAGGAATTGATCGCGTAACTCCTCGTGTTCCAAGATGGTCCCGCCGAATTTCTGGACCACAATATGGGAGTTAACCCCCAGGATCTTGGCCCTGAACTCCTCGGTAAAACCGGTCATTACGCCCAGGACCCCGATCAGGGCCATAACCCCTACGGCGACGCCGACCACCGAGATAACGGTAATCAGCGAAATAAACCCTTTTTTACGCTTGGCCTTCAGGTAGCGCAGGCATATGAACCATTCAAAACTCAAGTTTGCCAACTCCTTTAATTTCTCTCAGGGTTTAATTTCCCTTAACCTTACTGCGTAAGAATTGCTTCTTTGTCTTTGTATTTGATCTTCAATCCTATGAGGGAAGCCAGGAATCAGTATTCAGAAGAAAAGCAAAAAAATCACATAAAAGATACTTCTATTCCGGAGTCTCGCAAGCTCGCTTGCCTGACTCCTGTCTCCTGACTTCTGATACCCCATAGTTCGAAGTCCCACGCTGTTCGCTTACCTGCCTAGGGGTGTTCATCTGCATGCAGCAGTCCTATTCTTTTTTCTCTGGCCGCAGGTGCGGGAAGAGAATTACGTCACGGATTGAAGGGGAGTCGGTCAACAGCATGACCAGCCGGTCGATGCCGATGCCTTCTCCGGCGGCGGGCGGCATTCCGTATTCCAGGGCCCGCACGAAGTCTTCATCGAGTTCAGGGAAAACTTCTTCATCGTCGCCGCGTTCGTCAATCTGTTTCGCCAACCGCTTTTTCTGGTCGATGGGGTCATTAAGTTCGCTGAAGGCATTGGCGATCTCGCGGCCGGTAATAAACAGCTCGAACCGGTCGGTTACCTCCGGGTTTTCTTCGTTGCGCCGCGCCAGGGGCGAGACTTCGGTGGGATAAGCGGTAACGAAAGTAGGGTTGATCAGTTTTTCTTCCACCAGCAACTCGAAAAGCTCGGTCTTGGCCTTGCCCGGCCCTGCCTTTTCTTCCAGCTTTATTTTATGCTCGGCGGCAAGGGCCATGACTTTATCCGGGTCACTCAGGCTTGCCGGGTCAAGGCCGCCAACTTCGACCAGGGCCTCGTCCATGGTGAACCGTTTCCACGGGGGCGAAAGGTCCACTTCCTGCCCCTGGTAATTGACGACCATGGAGCCGGTTACTTCCGAGGAGATCCAGGAAACCATCTCCTCGGTGAGGTCCATCAGGTCGTGATAGGTGGCAAAAGCCTGATAAAACTCCAGCATGGTGAATTCAGGATTATGCCGGGTTGACAAGCCCTCGTTCCTGAAGTTGCGGTTGATCTCGAAAACTTTTTCAAAACCGCCGACCAGCAACCGTTTGAGATAAAGTTCCGGGGCAATGCGTAAATAAAGATCCATGCCCAGGGCGTTGTGGTGGGTCTTGAACGGCTTGGCGGTGGCGCCGCCGGCAATGGGCTGCATCATGGGGGTTTCGACTTCCATGAAACCGCGGTTGACTAGAAAGTCACGGATCAGCCTGATTATTTCAACCCTTTTGCGGAAGGTGTCCCTTACTTCCGGGTTAACTATTAGATCGACATAGCGTTGCCGGTAGCGGGTTTCGATATCGGTGAGACCGTGGAATTTTTCGGGCAGGGGACGCAGCGACTTAGTGACCGGTTTGAGCGAGCTTGCCTGTAGGGTCAGTTCGCCCTTGTTGGTCCGGAACAATCCACCGCTGAAACCGGCAATGTCACCGATATCAAGTTTCTTGAAGATTGCATATGCTTCGGTCCCGACCACATCGCGCTTTACATATATCTGGACGCGGCCGCTCTCATCCTGGATATGGAGAAAAGAGGCCTTGCCGAACTTACGCAGGGCGATAATCCTGCCGGCGATAGTGTATGAAGGCCCCTGGCCCGGCTCCGTTTCGTCGGTTATCTCCTCGGCCATGGCCAACAGCTCCTTGACCGGATGGGTTGGGGTGAAGTCATTGGCGTACAGGTTTACGCCCAAGTCGGCCAGTTCGGATGCTTTCTGGCGCCTCTGTTTCAATACCTGGTTAAGCTCATCAGTCATGGTTGTTTCCGGGAAATATACTTTTATTTAAGTTATAAGGGCTTGAATGGGTAATTCCCTAAAGCACCCAATGGGCATAAATACTTAAAGTGCCTTAAGTTCCTAAAATTAATGGTTGTGACGTTACATATGCCTAAAACTATAAGTGGCCTAAATTTAATGGTTGTTGATGGTTACAAAGCGCCTGAAGCTAAAAAATAAAAGGGGACTGAACCAGAGTGCCTGAAGGTGTATTTCCAACTTTAGGCATTTTAGCAGTGTTGCTTTATACACGGCGTCATCACTTTAGGCACTTATAAATATTTTTCCCGCAGGGTTGCAGATATTCCCTTGGTCAGGGTCAGTACTTTGTCGGCCAACTCCGGGCTGAGGGAGCCGGTCCCGCAACTGGGGGTGATCAGGGCTCGCTCCAGAATGGCAGCCATAGTCCAGCGGTCCGTCTGCAGCTGGGCGGCCTGTTCTTCCCATTTTGCGACCAGGGATTCGGTTGTCTCCTTGGCGATTATCTCTTCTTCTGAAGTCGGGACAATACCCCAGGCAATGATGCCGCCTCTGTCCAGATATTTGTGGATATTGTCGCGGCAGGTGACAAACTTGTCAAAAAATGAATAGGCATCGAAGCTGATAATATCGATGGAACTGTTCAGCAGCAGGTTCCAGTCGGTATTGGCGCAGACATGGACTCCGGCCAGCCCGCCGGCGCTCTGGATGGCGCTGCTGACCTGGGTCAGATCCTGGTCGATATCGTCGTGGGAAATACTGATAAAGGACGATGAGCCAAGTCCGGCCAGAGCCGGTTCGTCGATGAAAATAATCACCGGCAGCCCGATGTCTTTCAGGAACCTGACCTGCCAGGCGCCCTTCAGGGCCAGGCCCTGGACAACCATTTCCCGTAAAGAAGGATTGTAATAGCTGAGGCGCTGGTCCTGGTCCTGCAAACCGGTAAGGGCGGTGAAAGGGCCGGTTATCTGCCCCTTGACTGCTACTGCCTCGGTGGAATCCGCCGCCTGCTCTTTTAAAAGGTAAAGGCCGCCTGCTCTTTCCCGGCTGACGGCGAAGCGCGAATCCATCAGGGCGGTGGGGTCTTCACCGGCCAGCAGAAATTCTTCAAAGAAGGGCAGCAGTTTTTCGTCAAAATCCCCGGAGGTATCGAAGTAGGTGCGTTCGCCTTCAACGAGCCCCACCATCCCTTCAGTAAACTGGACCAGCATGCCTTCCAGCGGATTTCCCGGTAGTTGTGGCCAGAGGGGGATCTGCGGAGTATAGCGGCTGATCAGTTCCATGCCCTGCTGGTGGTCGGCAACGGGCAGGCTGCCGATCAGGGTGGCCAGGCCGCGCGGTGAGAAATCTGCGGCTGTCTGATTGTCGGATGGTTGTGGGGCCATGTTTGTACCTAAAAGTTTTTTTACGGAAATATCAAATATCAGAACACCTCTAGCTAGCAATATTGGCTCTATATGTCAATGAATTTCAGGTTGCAAAGGAGATTGGAGAAGTGGCTTTTCTCCCTTCATGGAGTGAATTATTTACAGCCTACGCCCTTGACTGGCCGTACAAAGTTGTTTATTTTGCCTGATTCATTCGTGCGAGAGTGGCGAAATTGGTATACGCACTGGATTTAGGATCCAGCCCACCGAGTGGTTGGGGGTTCGACTCCCCCCTTTCGCACCAGGAGCAAATGTAAATTGAATTTTGTCGATTTTTCAGAACAAGTTCTAAACATAAAGGAAAGGTAGATGCAGGTAACCGTCGAAGATGTAAGTTCGAACACGAAATGTCTCAAGATCACTCTGCCGGCTGAGAGTGCCGGAAAAGAAGTTGAAAAGGCCTATCGCAAGCTCAGCAAGAGCGTTTCGATCAAGGGCTTCAGGAAAGGCAAAGTGCCGCGTAAGGTCCTGGAAAGGGAATATGGCCCCAAGGTCGAATATGATGTCGCCGAAAAGCTGATTCAGGATACCTATTTTGATGCCCTGGGACAGACGGGACTGGAGGCAGTTGTTCACCCCGAGATTCGCAGTCAGAAATTTGAGGACGACGGCAGCTTTGTCTATGAGGCCGAGATTGCCCTGAAGCCCGAGTTTGAACTTGGCAAGTATAAAGGGCTTGAAATCGAGACTGAAAGCTGTGATGCCTCCGATGAGGAAATTAATCTGGCCCTTGAGACCATGCGTCGCGAGGGTGCCCCTTTGCGCAGTGTGGAAGAGCGGGGCGTCCAGAATGACGATGTGGTAACGGTTGATTTTCAGGGCTTTCATAACGGCGAGGCAATGAAACAGGTCAAGGCCGAAAATTACACTATTGATATCGGCTCCGGTCGTTTCGGTGAAGATTTCGAGAAGACCATCATCGGCATGAAGAAAGGTGAGCAGACCGAGCGGGAGATCGAGTTCCCGGAGAACTTCCCCAATCCTGTGCTGGCCGGCAAGAAAATTAAATTCGAAATCGAGGTCAAGGACGTAAAGGAGCGGGTCGTTCCCGAGCTCGATGATGAATTTGCCAAAGACGCGGGCAATGAGTACGAGACCCTCGCCGACCTGAAGAAGGCGATCAAGGCAAGAATTACCGGTGAGAAGGAAGAAGCCGGGGCAGGTGATCTGGCCGATAAATTAATGCTGCAGCTCCTTGATACCCATGAGATAGAAGTCCCGGCCCGTCTTGCCGCCTATGAAGTCAATAACATGATCAAGGAGATGGAGGATAATCTGACCAATCAGAATATGACCCTTGAATCGGCAGGCCTTAATCGTGACGATCTGGTCGAACAGTATAAGGAAACGGCCGAAAAGAGGGTCAAGGGCGATTTTATCCTGAAGAAAATCGCCGAGGTTGAAGAGATCAAGCTGGTTGATGAGGATATTGAAGACGGCTTCAAGCGGATCGGCGAGCGCTACAATATGCCGGTTGATGAAGTTAAGAAGTATTTTGCCAACCGTGATGATCTGCTGCCGTTCATGAATGAACTGCTCAGTGAGAAAATCATCAAATTCCTGAAGGACAACGCCAAGGTCAAGACTGTTGGCGCTGCCAAGAAGGCCCCGGCCAAGAAGAAGACTCCGGCCAAGAAAGCAGCTCCCAAAAAGGAGACTGCAGCTAAGAAGGCGCCGGCCAAGAAACCCGCAGCCAAGAAGACTACCGCCAAGAGCAAGGCGGCCAAGGAATAACCCCGCAGGAAACCGGAGAAGAAAAATGAGCCTTATTCCGATGGTTGTTGAACAGAGTCCCCGGGGCGAGCGGGCCTATGATATTTATTCCCGGCTGCTTAAAGAGAGAATAATATTCCTGGGGACGGCGATTAACGATGAGATCGCCAACCTGATAATTGCCCAGTTGCTTTTTCTGGAGGCGGATGATCCGGACAAGGATATTACCTTTTACATTAACTCGCCGGGTGGGGTGGTAACTGCCGGGTTGGCTGTTTATGACACCATGCGTTACATCAAATGCGACATTGCCACCCTCTGTCTCGGGCAGGCCGCGAGCATGGGTGCCGTGCTACTGGCGGCCGGAACCGATGGCAAGCGTTATTCCTTGCCCAATTCGAGGATTATGATCCACCAGCCGATGGGCGGATTCCAGGGCCAGGCCACCGATATTGAAATTCATGCCAAGGAAATTCTCCGCATCCGCAAGGACCTGAATGCTATTCTGGCCAGTCACACCGGCCAGAAGCTGAGAAAAATTCAGAATGATACCGAACGGGATTTCTTTATGAGTGCTGCTGAAGCCAAAAAATATGGTATAGTAGACAAAGTACTCAAGCAAAGAGAAATTCCGGAAGAGGAATAAAACAATATGGCAACAAATGAGAAAAACAGCAGCGGCGGCGGAGAAGCTATTATCTGTTCATTCTGCGGCAAGAGCCAGGACGAAGTAAAGAAGCTTATTGCCGGGCCGACGGTTTATATCTGTGACGAGTGTATCGATCTCTGTAACGATATTGTCAAGGAAGATCGCAAACGCGATGCGGAAACCGCCGAGAGCGCCACCGACCTGAAACCGATGCAGATCAATGAGCATCTGGAAGGGTATATTATCGGTCAGGAGCAGGGCAAAAAAATTCTCTCGGTTGCGGTGCATAATCATTACAAGAGGATCAATGCCAGCAGCTTCGATAAGCTGGCGGAGGTCGAGCTCCAGAAGAGCAATATTGTTCTGATCGGGCCTACCGGCAGCGGCAAGACCTTGATGGCCCAGACCCTGGCCCGGATCCTCAACGTCCCCTTTGCCATGGCCGATGCGACTACCCTTACCGAGGCCGGTTATGTTGGTGAAGACGTGGAGAACATCCTGGTTAATCTCCTGCAGTCGGCCGACTACGATGTGCAAAAGGCGAGTCGCGGCATTGTTTATATCGACGAAATAGACAAGATCGCCCGTAAATCAGACAGCGCCTCGATCACCCGGGATGTTTCCGGGGAGGGAGTCCAGCAGGCCCTGCTCAAGATTATTGAGGGCACGGTTGCCAGCGTGCCGCCCAAGGGCGGGCGTAAGCACCCTCAACAGGAATATATCAAACTCGACACCACCAATATCCTCTTCATCTGCGGTGGGGCCTTTGTCGGCCTCGATGAGGTCATCAAGAAACGGACCGGCACGAAATCGATGGGGTTTGGCGCTAAGGTGGTCAGCAAGAGCCGCAAGAAAATGGGGGAGGTCCTGTCGATGGTCCGCCCTGAAGACCTGCTGCGTTTCGGATTGATTCCAGAACTGGTTGGCCGTTTGCCGGTTATCGCCACCATGGAAGAGCTTGATGAGGAAGATCTGGTTCGGATTCTCCGGGAACCAAAAAATGCCCTGACCAAACAGTATCAAAGACTCTTCGCCTACGATGATATCCGGTTGCGCTTTACCGAAGGCGCTCTCCATGCCATCGCCAAGGAAGCCCTGAAAAGGAAGTCCGGGGCCCGTGGCCTGCGTTCGGTGATGGAAGAGTCCATGCTTGATGTCATGTACGAGTTGCCCTCAAAAGAGGGGGTCAAGGAATGTGTCATCAGCGAACAGGTTGTCCTCAACGGCGACTATCCGGTGGTCCTTTTCGATAACGAAGAGAAGAAAAGCGCCTGATAGCCTTGCCGTCCAGCCACATCATAATTACCTTGTTCCCGGTAGCTGTTCCATTAACCATTACAAGGTCGATAACCCATGTCTGATCAAGATGTTCTGAAGATTTATCCCATGATGTCCCTCCGGGACATCGTGGTATTCCCCCATATGGTCGCTCCCCTGGTAGTCGGCAGGGACAAGTCCATCAAAGCCCTGGAAAAGGCGATGGAAGACAGGACTGAAATCTTCCTCACCACCCAGAAAGATCCTTCCGAGGACGAACCCACGGAAGAGGGAATCTATACCCTGGGTACCATTGCCAAGGTTCTCCAACTCCTCCGCCTGCCGGACGGCACCATCAAAGCCCTGGTAGAAGGAAAAAGGCGCGGCCGGGTTGTCAACTTCGTTCCCAATAAGGATTATCTCGAGGCCGAGATCAATGAACTTGAGTCCGTCGATCTTGGCCGGGCCGAGACGGTTGCCTATATCCGCGAGATCCAGGAAGCCTTCAAGGAGTACGCCAAGGTCAAGAAGAAGGTGCCCCAGGAAGTAAGCAGCACCCTGACGAAAATAGATTCTTCTTCGAAGTTTGCCGATGTCCTTGCCTCCCATCTCCCCCTTAAGACCGAAGAAAAGCAGAAGATTCTGGAAACGGTTGATGTCCATGAGCGGCTGGAGATCCTCCTGAACCAGATTTATCGGGAAATCGAGGTCGCTTCGATAGAAAGCCGAATCCGGGGCCGGGTCAAGAAGAAGATGGACAAGACCCAGAAAGACTACTATGTGGCCGAGCAGATTCGGGCTCTGCAGCAGGAGTCCGGACAGGCCGATGATCCCGCCACCGATCTTGCCGAACTTGAGCAGGCCATCAAGGACAAGAAACTCCCAGAAGATGCCCGGAGCAAGGTGGAGAAGGAATTCAAGAAGCTGAAGATGATGCAGCCGATGTCCGCCGAGGCTACGGTTTCCAGGAATTATATAGATTACATTGTCAGCCTGCCCTGGCTTGAGAATTCCGAAAGCGCTATCGACATCAACAAGGCGGAAGAGATTCTAAACGAGGATCATTTCGGTCTCATGAAGCCCAAGGAACGCATCCTGGAATACCTGGCGGTGCAGGCCCAGGTCAAGAAACTTAAAGGGCCGATTCTCTGTCTGGTTGGCCCTCCCGGGGTCGGCAAGACCTCGCTGTGCAAATCCGTAGCCCGGGCCATGGGGCGTGAATTTGTCCGCTTGTCACTGGGCGGCGTACGGGATGAGGCGGAAATTCGCGGCCACCGCCGGACTTATATCGGGGCGATGCCCGGCAAGATCATTCAATCCTTGCAGAAGGCCAAGGTCAACAACCCGGTTTTCTGTCTTGATGAAGTGGACAAGATGTCCATGGATTTTCGGGGCGATCCGGCCTCGGCCCTGCTTGAGGTGCTTGATCCCGAGCAGAATAATGCCTTCAACGATCATTATCTTGATATTGACTATGATCTCTCCGATATCTTCTTTATTACCACGGCCAATAATCTGCCCTCCATTCCCGCTCCTCTACAGGACAGGATGGAGGTGATCCAGCTTAATGGCTACACCGAGGAAGACAAACTGCAGATCGCCCAGGGCTTCCTGGCTCCCAAACAGCTTGAAGCCAACGGTTTTGAGGAAGGGGCTTTGTCCTTCAACGATGGAGGACTGATGGAAATAATTCGCCGTTACACCCGGGAAGCAGGGGTGCGTAATCTGGAGCGGAGTCTGGCTTCGGTTTGCCGGAAGATTGCCCGGGAGCGTCTCCAGAAGAACGACCCGGACCGCAAGTACCGGGTCACAGCCAAGTCGGTCGCCAAATATCTGGGCGTTGCCAAACATCGCTACGGCCTGGCTGAAAAGGCCGATGAGATCGGGATGGCTACCGGGCTCGCCTGGACCCAGGTCGGTGGCGAGATGCTGCAGATTGAAACGGTGCTGATGCCCGGCAAGGGTCGGTTGACCATCACCGGCAAACTCGGCGAGGTCATGCAGGAGTCCGCCCAGGCCGCCTTGAGTTATATCAGGTCGCGCTCTGTCTGCCTCGGGTTTTCCACGGAATTTTACCAGAAGCTCGATATTCATATCCATGTGCCGGAAGGGGCTATCCCCAAAGACGGTCCCTCTGCCGGGATCACCATGGCCACGTCAATGATCTCAGCTTTGATGCAGGTGCCGATCCGCAAGGATGTGGCAATGACCGGTGAGATCACCCTGCGCGGCCGAGTGCTGCCCATTGGCGGCCTGACCGAGAAGCTCCTCGCTGCCAAGCGCGGCAATATCAAGACGGTTCTGATCCCGAAAGAGAACGAGCGGGAGCTCAGTGAAGTTCCGGCCAGGATAGTCAAAAGTCTTGAAATTGAGCTGGTAGAAAACGTCGATGAAGTCTTTGAAAAGACCCTTGTTTTACCGAAAGGGGAGAAGCTCTTCAAGAACCCGCCGCCGGTTGGCGCATTCTGCGCCGACACGGCGGAAGACGCCAGTAATGTGCCCCATTAACCGGGCCGAAAATATTTATTTTTTGACCGCTATTTTTCGATTGACTATCTAGGTCTAAGTTGTTAAAAATGGCGTTCTTAACCCGAGGGCGGGTAGCTCAGTTGGGAGAGCATCGGCCTTACAAGCCGAGGGTCACAGGTTCAAGCCCTGTTCCGCCCACCAG
>JBDLIW010000006.1:0-11682 GCA_039714695.1 Thermodesulfobacteriota bacterium
GTTAAACCTGCGGATAGCCAAGTGGTTGGCGCTAGTTGTTCATGTTCATACACCAGTCATAGGCGTTCTGGAACATCTTCAGCCAGGGTGAGACGGTGAGGGTTTTCTTCATCTCCTGCGGCAGCCAGTGGGCCTGCCAGGCCAGGAAGGTTCGCTCTGGGTGAGGCATCATCGCCAGATGGCGACCGTCCGGAGAACAGAGGCCGGTGAGCCCGGCCGGTGAGCCGTTGGGGTTGAAGGGGTATTTCTCGGTAGGTTGTCCGTCGTCGTCGACGTAGACAACGGTTGCCATCCCCCCAGAGAGCACTTTATCTTTAATTGCCTGATCGGGGAAAGAGAGTTTGCCTTCTCCGTGATCGACGTGGATGCCGAAAACCAGATCCTGCATGTCTTTTAGCATGATTGATTTGCTGTCCAGAACCTTGACTGTTGCCCAGCGGGACTCAAAACGGCCCGAGGTGTTGTGGATAAAGCGCGGTTGTTTTTCCGCCTCGATATCGCGCCATGGCACCCAGCCCAAAAGACCGAAGAGCTGGCAGCCGTTACAGATGCCCAGGGAGAAAGTATCTGGCCGGTTGTAGAAGGTATCGAACATCTCCCGGAGCCGGTCATTGAAAAGAATGGTCGCTGCCCAGCCCTTGGCGCTTTCCGGCACATCGGCGTAAGAAAAGCCGCCTACCGCAGCCAGGCCGCGAAATTGTTCCAGGTTGACCTTGCCGGCCAGCAGATCGCTCATGGTGATGTCCCAGGGCTCGAAACCGGCGGAAAAGAAGGCCGAAGTCATCTCCCGGTCGGAGTTGCTGCCCTCGTCTCGGAGGATGGCGACTTTCGGTTTGTCGCTCATCTCAAGAATATCCTGCGAGGTTTCCTGCGGGGTAAACGGCAGGTTGTAGGCCGGTCCCTTGCGGTCATGGATAAGGGCTTTTTCTTCGTCGGCACAGGCCGGATTAACCTGAAGACGCTCCAGTTGATAACTGGTCTCCTCCCACCAGGAGCGGAGGGTGCGCATATCCTCATCGAGGACCGCCTCATCGTTATAGCTGATCCTGATCTGTTTTTCGGAGGTGGTGCTGCCGATAATTTTTGCATCAAGATTCTTGCCTTGAAGATCGGTCACAATCGCGGCTGCATCGTCAGAGGTGCATTCAAAGACCAATCCCAGTTCTTCGGAGAAGAGGGCTTCCAGGGCGGAAGCGTTGCCATTGATGGCAAGCTCGAGGCCGCAGTTACCGGCAAAGGCCATTTCCAGAACAGTGGTGATCAGGCCGCCGTCGCTTCGGTCGTGACCGGCGAGGATCGCTCCCCGGGCGAGAAATTTTTGAACTTCCTCGAAGGCGGTTTTCAGCACGGCCGGGTTATCGAGATCGGCGGTCTCATTGCCGATGCTCTTCCTGACCTGGGCCAGGGCTGAACCGCCCAGGCGGTCTTTGCCGCCGCCCAGATCGATCAAAATAAGTGAACTTTTACCCGGCTTTTTAAGATCGGGAGTGGCGATCTTCCTGATATCGGGCATCGCTGCGTAAAAGGAGATTACCAGTTCCCGGGGTGATTTTACTGTTTCATTATCGACCCGGGTAGCCATCGACAGGCTGTCTTTGCCGCCATCCACCGCCACGCCCAGTGAGATCATCGCATCGCGCATCCCAATCGCCGCGTCATAGAGGGCCGCGCCTTCTCCTGCCAGTTTCGGGGCCCACATCCAGTTGGCCGAGCATTTTACCCCGGTCAACCCTTCAATCTTCGCCCAGACCAGATTGGTCAGGGCCTCGCCAACCGCCATCCGGGCGCCGGCTACCGGATCGACCAGCATCTTGATCGGCTGCTCGCCGACGGCGGTGGCGCCGCCGGTCAGACCGAAATGGCTCTGGGCGACTGCCGCCACATCGCTTACCGTCAGCTGCAGAGGGCCGCAGCATTGTTGCTGGGCGATCAGCCCGGTGACGCAGCGGTCCACCTTGTTGGTTAGAAAGCGTTTGGAGCCAACCGAGACCAGGCGCAGGACGTCATGGAGGGCCTCTTTTACGGTAAGGTCAGCGGGCAGTTCCAGGGGGGCAAGTTTTGGGGCCACCCTGGTGTCTTCAAAGGTCTTTTGGGGGATATTGCCCAGCACTTCGTTTAATTCGAGATCGACCGGGGTCGAGCCGTCGATTTCGTCATAAACCACGAAACGGCAGTCGCCGGTCACCTCGCCGAGGACCTCGCAGTTGACCTTCTCACGGCGGCAGATCTCCTTAAATCTTTCGATGTTGGCCGGGCTGATCAGCAGGCCGTTTCTCTCCTGGTATTCGGCAACGTAGATCTCCAGGACCGACATGGTCGGATCGCCGATCTTCATCTCGCGGATGCCGATCCGGCCGCCGGATTTTTCGACCAGCTCTTTCAGGACATTGGCTGGACCGCCTGCGCCCTGGTCATGGATTACCTCGATCAGGGTTTTGTGGCCCATCTCGTTGCAGGCCCGGATCACCCGGTTCATCTTCTGCTCCATTTCGGCATCGCCGCGCTGGACGGCATTGAAATCGAGGTCTGCGACATTATCGCCCTGCAGCATACTGGAGGCGGCACCGCCGCCGAAGCCGACCCGGTAAGCCGGGCCGCCGATCTGGACGATGTGCCAGGATTTCTGCTCTGCCTCTTTCTCGGTGTGGCGGGCATCTATCTGGCCGATGCCGCCGGTAAACATGATCGGTTTCAGAAAGCCCCAGCGCTCGCCGTTAGAGAGGCGCAGGTCGAAGGAGCGGGTAAAACCCTGGATTAGCGGCTCGCCGAACTTGTTACCGTAGTCGGAGGCGCCGTTACTGGCCTCGATCTCGATCTCAAGGGCGGAAGCAAGGTTGGACGGGCATTCGTATTTTTCCTCCCAGGCCATTTCATAGCCGGGGATGTGGAGGTTGGCCACGCAGTAGGCGGCGGTACCACCACCTATGAAACCGCCCTTGCCGGTGCCCTGGACGTCGCGGATCCTGCCGCCGGTACCGGTTTCAGCCCCGGGGAAGGGGGCAACCCCGGTGGGAAAGTTATGGGTCTCGGCGGTGAAGATCAAATGGTAGGTTGCCTCCTGGCGTTGGAAAGGCGAGGGTTCGCCTGGGCTGGTCGGCATGATGGTCTCGATGTCGTAACCGATAATGGAACTGGAGTTGTCCTTGAAGGCGATGACGCTGTTTTCTGGATTGGCTTCGAGGGTTTGGGTGACGATTTCCATCAGGGTCGCAGGCTGCTCCTCGCCGTCGATGATATGCTTGCCCCGGAAAAAACTATGGCGGGAGTGCTCGCTGTTGGCATTGTTGAGGTCCATGATCTCGACAATGGTCGGGTTGCGGTTATGCTTTTTGACGAAGTAGTCGTAGTAGAAATTACGGTCCCAGTCGTCCATGGATATCCCCGGGATTTCCGACAGGGCATCGGGGCCTTTGCCAATCAAGTCCACATCGTAAACGGCTTCCGGCTCGATGCCGGTCTCAAAGGACTTGAGTGGTTCAGGGTAAAGGCATTCGGTCATTCGGTCGTGATGGGTGGCAATGAAATCTTCCTGGTCGGTACCGGCCGTTACCAGGTAACGGCGAGAACGCTCCAGGCGCTGGACCTTGTCAAGGCCGATGGCCCGGCAGATCGAAACCATATTGGTCGACCAGGCAGTCTCGAAATTGAGGCGCGGTCCCATTTCGACCACCTGGGCGCCGGTTAAAGCAGAGGTGGTGGTAACGGTGTCGGCCAGCATGCCGTCGGCCAGCAGGAGGCGCAGTCGGACAAGTTCTTCACTGGTAAGAACTGATGATGCCCCGATATTGTAACAGTATTCCATGCTGCCGTTATTTTTACGGTATAACTGGATGACGATCATTGAAGACTCTCTTTCTAGAATATTGGGAATGCAAAAAAAAGCAAACCGGCTAATGCCTTGAAATAATTGGATTTTGCTGGCATGCCCTTGGGTGCTGGGTGGTGGTCTTAACCGGCAAAGATGGCAATATACCACAGGGCCATTGCGGCATCAATATAACGTCGAATTAATGAGGAAATATTAGGGACCGGGCCGGAAGATCAGCTCGCAAAGGTGTAGCTTTTTTCGTTATTTCTTTTTCTGATTACCACTAAAGTTCAGCCACTGTGCACCTTGAATCAAAATATTGTACTAATAACAAAGAGATCGCTTCAGTCACATGTGCGGGAAGATGACATGATTGAGTCATTGCGAGGAGGCTTGCCGACGTGGCAATCTCTTCAAAAGCAATGCTTCTTCGCGATGACGATGCTCTGGCTGGCTGAAGTTCGATGGTAATCAGAAATAAAAAAGTAAGTTTTCCTTGCAACTCAAATAGTTAATTGTGTAGCGTAATTCTTAATTAGCTTCGGTGCACCACATTGCTAATGTATGTAAAAGTGCTACCCAAAAAGGGGGGTCTGTATATGAAACTGATCACTTTGTTCTTGGCGGGATTTTTGTTTTCTTCAACCGGGCTTGTTGCTGCCGGAGAAATTAACATTACCGCCCAAGTGGTAGGTGGCAACACCATGATTACCTGCACCCCGGCTGAGTCCGGCAGTATTGATAAGGCATATATCACTGTTTACCAGGATGGCAAGAGTTCGGCGGAGCGAAACAGCATGGAAATATCCGTCGACAATAAGGCAACTTACTTGTTGTCCGGAGCACACGCTAAAGTAGAAGGTAGGTGCAGGATCTTCATGCTGAAAAAGTCCGGGATCAATGCTATGCCGTCCAGGGAGGAGGCTGACCGGGAAGTCGTGACGGGAGAGTTCTCGCTGGAAGTTAAATAAAAGTTGATTCGTAGCCCCTTGGTCCGGGGGGTCGCGCCGGTTATGTCCGGTCTGCCCATAGATAACTTGCAGGGATAGTGTCCGTAAGTTATTTATGGGTTTTTTTATATTTATGCAATTCGGTGACGGGTGCTCCTTTGAGCCGGTTTTGCACTATCGCTCATCTGCAGGGATTTTATTGAATATGGCCTTAATAAGTTTACAGGATATAACGCTTAGTTTTGGCGGGGCGCCGGTATTTGATCGGGTTAGCCTGCAGATCGAACCGGGCGAGCGGGTTTGCCTGGTCGGTCGCAACGGCGAGGGAAAGTCGACGTTGATGAGGCTTATTACCGGTGAAATAAAGCCGGATTCCGGAAAATTGTTTCGTCAGCAGGGACTGGCCATGGCCCGGCTCAACCAGGAGGTACCGGATGATGTCAGTGGCTCTATTTACGATGTGGTGGCCGGTGGTCTTGGCGATCTACTGGAGCTGCTGGCCAGGCATCATTCGTTGATCCACCGCCTGGCGGAAGACGCGGATGAGCGTCTTCTTGATGAGCTGGCCACCGTGGAGCAGGAGATGGCGACCGCCGATGCCTGGCAGGCCCAGCAGAGGATCGAGGCGATTCTCTCCCTTCTGAAATTGGATGCCGATCAGCCTTTTGCCAGCCTGTCCGGCGGGATGAAAAGACGGGTGCTGCTGGCCCGGGCGCTGGTTGTCGATCCGGACCTGCTGCTTCTCGATGAGCCCACCAACCATCTTGATATCGAGGCGATCTCCTGGCTTGAAGAGTTTCTGCTGGCAACCTCCTGTGCCATTCTCTTTGTGACCCATGACCGGGAACTGTTAAAAAAGCTGGCCACCAGGATTCTCGATCTTGAACGGGGCCGGATAACCAGCTGGCCGGGTGATTATGCCAACTACCTGCGCCGCAAGGAGGAGCTGCTGGCCGAAGAAAATGGTCATAATACCCGTTTCGATAAGAAACTGGCCGAAGAGGAAGTCTGGATTCGTAAGGGGATCAAGGCTCGCCGGACAAGAAACGAAGGGCGGGTCCGGCAGTTGCAGGAGATGCGGCGACAGCATCAGGAAAGGCGTCGGCAGCTTGGTAAGGTAAAAATGTCCATCACCGCAGGAGGTGCCTCCGGCAAACTGGTGGCCGTCTTCAAGGGGGCCTGTTTCAGTTACAACGGGGAGCCGGTTATTCAAGGGTTCTCTTCTACCGTGATGCGCGGGGATCGGATTGGCGTGATCGGGCCCAACGGCGCGGGGAAGACGACCTTGCTGAGGATGATGCTCGGTGGGCTTGATCCGACTGCTGGCGAGGTTAAACTGGGCAGCAATCTGCAGCCGGTTTATTTTGATCAGCAGCGGACCCAGCTTGATCCGACAAAGAGTGTGGCGGAAAATATCGGTGAGGGCGGGGATTTTATTGAGATCAACGGGCGGCGCCGGCACGTAATCGGTTATCTGGGGGATTTTCTTTTTACCCCGGACCGGGCCAGATCTCCAGTCTCTATTCTTTCCGGCGGTGAGCGCAACCGGTTGCTGCTGGCCAGGATTTTTGCCAAACCATCCAATATTCTGGTCCTTGATGAGCCGACCAACGACCTGGATATGGAGACCCTGGAACTCCTCGAAGAATTATTGCTTGAGTACGAAGGAACTGTTCTGCTGGTAAGCCATGACCGCGCCTTTATTAATAACGTGGTGACCAGCACCCTGGTTTTTGAGGGGAACGGCAAGGTGCAGGAGTACGCCGGCGGCTATGATGACTGGCTTCAGCAGCGACCGGTTGTCGCGGCGCAGAAACCGGTAAAAAAGAAAACAGCCGGAGAGAAGTCCGGCCCGAAATCGGCCGCTCCGCGCAAGCTAACCTTTAAAGAGAGCAAAGAGCTGGAGGTGTTGCCAAAAGAGATCGAAACCCTGGAAAAAGAACAGCAGGCGCTTTATGACAAGATGGCCGACCCTGCTTTTTATCAGGGAGAGGGGGCGTCTGTCGCTGAGACCAGGGAGCGACTGGAAGAGCTGGATGAGCTGCTTGCCGACTCCTACCAGAGATGGGAGGGGCTGGAGGCGGTCAATGAAGAGTTCTTAACCTGGAAAAGCAGGTAACCCTGAAGTTGATGCTCTTGAATGAACTACCCCGCCGCAGAGCAGCGGGGAACCAGGAGCCAGGAGTCAAAATAGAGGTATCTTTATATGGAATGTTTTTGTTTTTCTTCTGGATTCCGGAGTCTCCTTGCAGTCGCTTACCTGAATACTGATTCCTGAATTCCCTCGTAGTGTTGAAGACCAAATACGGCAAGAACCACTTCTTACGCAGCAAGCTGCGGAGAATTAACCCCTAAGAAAGATTAAAGATTATCCCAGCAGATAGAAGCCCAGATTGACGTTTTCCCTGACCATTTTAGTGCCCACGAAACCGTCGGTCACATGCCTGACCTGGCAGGTTTGGGAAATCTCTGATTCCGTATCGTTATCGAGACGAAACTTCATGTGAACAATGTCACCCTTCTGTAGTTCCTGGTCATCAAGGGTGATAAAGCCGATGCCGCCGCGGGAGAGATCGATGATCAGGCAGTTGGGCACCTTGCGGTTGATATGGACACTTTCCCAGCGGACCTCGGCGCCATCCTCAAGAATGTCCTGTTCCCGTTCGAGAATGTCATAGAAACCCTGGAAATCGACCCTTTTTCGGTACTTGTCACGAAACTCAAGCTCTGCCATAAAGACGTTGTTGCAGGTGCACTTCACCTTGCATCGGTGCTTGCGGCCGAGTTGGGCCAGGGAAACCCTGGATACTTTCAGGCAGCGCGGACAGCTGATGTCGGCGGTGCTCTTTTCGTCGTCTATAAACGCTTTGGTGGTGTCCATTATCTGTTCGCCCCTTACATTGTTACAGATCAGGAAGTTTTATTGGTAAAAAGTCCTGTTAAGTTATCTGGATTTGCTCCGTTTTTCAATTTTTTTTAACTGATGAGCAGATTGAGTATTAAATTTGTTATTGGGAATATCAGTTTTGGGATAATACCCAGATAAAAAAGAAGCAGAATTATAAAAAACCCGTACGGTTCAATTTTATGCAAAAACAGGGCGGTTTTCGCTGAGGTAAAACCGGTGACGATCCTGCTGCCGTCCAGCGGTGGCACCGGGATCAGGTTGAAAAAGGCGAGGACCAGATTGATCCAGACGCTGAAATAAGCCATGGAACCGAGAGGTTGGATGATAAACGGAGGTAATAAACCTGAGGTCAGGCTTAAGAGCTTGTATAATATGGCACTGAATAGGGCCAGCAGGAGATTGGAACCAGGGCCGGCCAGAGACACCCACATCATATCTCTCAGTGGGTTCCTGAAATAGGCAGCGTTTACCGGGACCGGCTTTGCCCAGCCTATCCTGATTATGAAAAAGGCCAGTACTCCCAAAGGATCGAGGTGCTTCAGCGGATTCATGGTCAGCCGTCCTTCGTTATGGGCGGTGGGGTCGCCAAAGCGCCAGGCCACGTAGCCGTGGCAAAATTCATGAAAGGTGATGGCCAGAAGGAAAGGTGGCGCCATAATGGCGAATTGCTGGATAATGTTGCCGGTCATTGTGTTCCTTTGTTTAACTCGGATATTGCAGCTGTCTGGCCGGGAGGGGCCGGAGTGCAGGTTCTTTTCAGGTTCGCCGGCCGGAACGATCCTGATTACGGTAGCGGCCGGGCGGATAATGCTTTTTTAAGAAGATAAGCTCATCTTCACGGCTGTCAACCTCGTTGTCAAGGCGGGCGTAGAGGAGCCGGTCGAGAATCTTTTTATAGATTGGTCCCTCGCAGTAGCCTAGTTCTTTCAGGTCGGAGCCTTTGAGGATGGTCCTGACGTGACGCGTATAGGTGATATAGTTGGAGACCGCCTTTTTCGCCTCTTCCTTAGGGGAGAAACCCATCAGAAACAGCAGCCCCTCGGTGCGGAGATTGCTCATCAGCTTGTAAGCTTCACTGGCTTTGACGGGGGAGTGCTTTTTCAGAACCCTGATCAGGCGCCCGGTTTGGTGCTTTTCCTTGCTTAAAATATTCGTGTAACGGTCAGGGATTTCGAGGCGGCGGCATAAGACCCCGAACTGACGGCCGTCCAGACGGCAACTGATGGCCAGCATGAAGACCATCCACAGCTGGAAGGATTCTTTCTGGTAGAGAAGCCGGTACCAGTCGACAGCTTCCTGGGTTCCGGTCAGTACCCTTTCCAGGGGCGGGTCGAATTTCAAGGCAGGATGGAGGAATTTGAGCAGATCTAGTTGTCCCAGTCGTTTGACGGCGGCGAGGGGCTTTTCCTCTGAAAAAAGCAGTTTTACCTCGCTGAAGATCCGGTAGCCCATCCTGGTCCGCTTCTGTGGGGAGACCGTGCGGGGGCGGCCTGTTCTGGAGAGGCCGGCGAAGAGGTCCATTTTGACGGCGTTCTTGATCAGCCTCTCAGTGTGTTTGGCGAGCCGGAAGCCCATCCGTTGTTCAAAACGGATAGCTCTGAAAATCCTGGTCGGGTCTTCGACAAAACTTAAGTTGTGGAGGATCCTGATCCGCCGGTCCTTGATATCATTCTGGCAGTTGAAAAAATCAACCAGGGTGCCGAAGGTGTCTGGAGCCAGGTGGATGGCCATGGCGTTAATGGTGAAGTCCCGGCGGTAGAGGTCGAGTTTTATCGATGATAGCTCAACCGTCGGCATGGCCGCAGGATACTCGTAGTATTCGAGTCTCGCAGTGGCGATATCAACCTTGAAGCCGTTCGGCAGGAGGACCACGGCGGTGTTGAATTTTTCGTGGGTCCGGATCTCCCCTTTTAGATGTTTGGCAAGCCTGGTGGCAAACTCGATGCCGTCACCTTCGACCACGACATCAAGATCGAGGTTCTGTTTACGCATCAGGAGGTCACGGACAAAACCGCCGACCGCATATGCCGAAAAGCCGTTTTTCCCGGCGACTTCACCAATGGTTCGCAGCAGGATGATGATATCCCGGGAGAGGTTTTCAACCATCAGGTTGTTGAGGTTGCGCGTTTTTTCAGCTGAAGGAGTTTCGGTGGGTTCCACCTTGTCCTTGGGCAGATGGGCCGGGTCGTTGACCAGCAGGTTCAGGAGGTCGGTCCTGGTTATGACTCCGATAACCGAATCATTTTCAAGGACCGGAATAAAGCGTTGCCGGTTTTCAATGATCACCTCCTGGATATCGGCCAGGGTAGCCGTTGGCGACAGGAAGGCGAAATCGGTTGTCATGTATTCGCTGACCGGCAGGTCGCCAAGTCCATGGTAGATAGCCTTGCCGATCACCCTTCTGGAGATCAGGCCCAGAACTTTCCCGTCCCCCTTCTTGTCGCTAATAACCGGTAGGACCGTAACATTGTAGCGATCGATTATCTGGTTGGCCAGTCGCATCGGCAGATCTGGCTTGGCCGAAATCACCGGGTGGGACATGATCTCCCGGGCGATGCTGACGGGGCGGACGTGTTTGTGGAGAAGACGGATGAGCTTTTCTTCGGCCTCGATCATAGTCATATTCTGGACGGTTGCCGAAGCGGCCGAGGCATGGCCGCCGCCGCCGAAATCGATGGCGATCTCACCGGCGTTGACTTCGGGAATTCGACTCCGGGCGATGAGGTAGGTTTTTTCTCCCATTCCGACCAGGGAAAAAAGCGAATCCAGGTTCTCCATGATCATGAAGCGCCTGACAATCAGGGCGAATTCGTCGACATATTCCGGAAACTGGATCTTGGCAATCATGATATCGATCCCGTTGATCGTGTAGGTGGTGGCCGAGCGCATCAGTTCGTGGAGAAGCGAAACCTGGCGGGTCGTCAGTTCCTGGGAGACGAACTGGGCGACGGCATGGAGATTGGCCCCCTTGGTCAGCAGCCAGGCCGTCGCCTCAAGGTCTTCCGGGGTAGTGGTGGCAAAGGTGAAAGAGCCGGTGTCCTCAAAGATGGCCATGGCCAGGATCGTGGCCTCCTCCTTGTCAATATCGATCTCTTTTTCCCGGAAGATCCGGGTGAAGATGGTGGCGGTGGAACCGACCGACCGAATCTCTTCCAGGTCGCCTTTGATGTCGCCTGGCAGCGGCGGGTGGTGGTCGAAGATGTGGACGGATATCCCGGGATTATTCAAACATTTAGAGAAGTTACCGATTCTGCCAGGTTGTCTGGTGTCAACCAGGATCAACTTTCTGACCTTGTCCATGGCAATGTTTTTCTGCCTCTGGAACTGATATGCCTTGGTCGAACTGGCGAGGAATTTCCGGAGGTTCCTTTCCTGGGAGCCGGAAAAGACCAGTTCCGCCTTCGGGTAAAGTTTTTGGGCCGCAATCATTGAGGCCAGGCCGTCGAAATCGGCGTTAAGATGTGTGGTGATGATTTCCATCGGTGAAAGGTTCCAGAGGGTTCAATCTCTCATGACTGATCTACTTACCAGTCAGCTGCAGAGAGGTTTTATTTGAGTTTAACACCTGGATGGTGGAAAACCAACAGCTATACTGCCCAGAGCAGTGTTTTAGCCCGGATATTTCATGAGAATTTTTGAAATATTCAGGCTAGCCGCGGGGGTGGAACTTTTTGTGGATCGACTTGAGGCGACTGCTGTCGACATGGGTGTAGATCTGGGTGGTTGATATATCGGAATGGCCGAGCATGACCTGGACGGAGCGCAGGTCGGCGCCATGTTCAAGGAGGTGGGTGGCAAAGGAGTGGCGCAGGGTGTGGGGGCTGATCTTTTTATTGATTCCGGAGGTGAATACGGCCTGCTGAACAATCTGCCAGAAACGGAGCCTGGTCATCGCTTTGGCGCTGCGGGTCACGAACAGGGAAGCGCTGCGCTTTTTTTTCAGGATCAGGGGGCGGCCGTGTTCCAGATAAGTTTCGATTACCGTTCGGGCCGCCTCGCCAAACGGGACCAACCGC
>JBDLIW010000007.1:0-11582 GCA_039714695.1 Thermodesulfobacteriota bacterium
TTCGAGGGCGGTCAGCTTTTTGCGGAGCGAGCTGGAGGATCATTGGCCATGAAAACACAGAAAGAAAGAGAACAGGCTTTTGTCGAAGATGTAAAAAAAACCCTGCAGGACAAGGGCGAGAAGCTTGACCCGGAAATCTTGGTCAAGCTCACGGCCATGCGCAGCGGGGTGGTGGAAAACCACGGCTATCGCTATGCCTGGCTGTGGAAAATGGCCCGGGTGCCGGCGGCGGCTTTTATGGTCGGGGCCATGGGCTTCGCGCTGGTTATCTTTGCCAGCCGTCCCCCCGCCACTATTCAGCAGTCTCTTCTGGGCCTGGAAGACGTGGAGATCCTGGCATCCGTAGAGAGCCCGGATTTTTTCGCCGAGCTTGAATTCTACAACTGGCTGGCTGAGCAAAGGGATGTATAGGCTGGCGATTGCGGCCATTCTTTTGTTTTTTCTTCTCGGCAGCCCGGTGCTGGCGGCTGGAGAGGATGAAATGGCCCCCTCAATGGAATTACTGGAGTTTCTTGCCGACTGGTCGGTTGACGACGGAGAATGGCTGGATCTCGTGGAACTTGAGAAGATGAATCTACCGGAACAGGAGTATAAAGAAGATGACACCGAAAAATAACATATGGTTCCCGGTAACAATAATAACCTTTGTTTTGTTGCTTGCCGGGCTGGTTCAGACCCCGCCGGTTTCGGCCGCTGATGGTGGCGCTTCCCTCGCCTGGGAAGAGCTTGCCCCTGAGGAAAGAAAGGTCCTCAAGCCTTTTGCCGACCGTTGGCCGGAACTGTCTCCCGAGAGGCAGGAAAAATTACGCAGAGGGGCCCGCAACTGGCAGACGATGAAGCCGGAAGAACGCAAACTTGCCCGCAAAAGAATGAAGCGCTGGCAGGGTATGTCGCCGGCAGAGCGTAACAGGGCACGGGAACGGTTTAAAAAATTCAAAAATCTGCCCCGGGAAGAGCGGCAGCGGCTGCGTAAGGCCAGGCGCCGGTTTAAAGAAATGTCTCCCGAGAGGCGCAAGCAGCTCAGGGATCGCTGGAAGCAGATGTCCGGCGACGAGAAAAAAGATGCCAGAGAAAGGCTTAACAAACGCTTTGAAAGAAGGGAAAATCGTCGCCTGCAGGACAATGGTGGCAGCTGGAGCGGCGGCGGTGGAGGTAGTGGAGGTGCCTCCAGATCGGGGCCGGGACCCGGACGGCGCTAGGTTGTTAAAAGGTTAAAATTTATGGTGGGACTATTTAGTTTCTGATCAGGCGAAATCAACCCGGTACTTGTCGTAATTCACGCAGACATGTTCCATTTCGGCGCGGTCGGCGTGGACCTGTTTGATCAGGTTGATGACCTGGTTGGTTGAGGTCAGGTGGAAGACGCTGTGCATCTCGTTTTTGTCGAACAGTCCGCGGCTCATTACCTCTTCTTTCAGCCAGGAGAGCAGTCCCTCCCACATTTCGCCATAGAGGATGATCGGGGTTTCGCAGATATGCTCGACCTGGACCAGTTGCCAGGAATAGAAGAGCTCCAGGATGGTGCCGATGCCGCCGGTGGCGACGACCACCGCGTCCGAGAGGGACATAAAGGTATCCAGCCTGTCGCTGAACCGGTCGAACTCTTTTTTGATATCCAGGTATTTATTATCATCCTGCTCAAAGGGCAGCTTGATGTTCAGGCCGATGGAGTGTTGTTCTGATTCCACGCTTTTATGGCCGGAGTTGGCGGCCTGCATGATGCCGGGCCCGCCGCCGGTGACGATATCGAAACCTGCTTCGGCCAACCCCCGGGAGATTTCATAAACTTCCTGGTACTCACTGTCCCCTTCCTCAATTCTGGCCGAACCGAAGATTGCCACTCTGTAATGCGGATCCATTTTTTCTCCTGTTAATAAGGTTTTCTGCCTATCATGTTGCCGGGCGGGTTGTAGCTACAGACCCAGACCTGGGAGAGGTCGGCGCAGATGGCTTTGCCGCAGCCGACTTCTGTGGTGCTGCGCCAGACCAGCTGCGTATAGTGGCTGCATGTTTCGTTTTCCGGAGCGTTGCAGTTATTGGTATCCGGGTTGAACCACTCCTTCTCGCTTGCCCAGCTATCGACGACCTGTTGCTCGGTCACTTGCTGGAGAGAATTTTCCCAGAGCCAGTCGTTGTTACCCTCTTTTGAAGTAGCTGTTTTCAAGGGGCTTGCCCAGAAAAGGTTTTCTCCGGGGCCGCTGTGCTCCATGAAGCAGCCGTTTTTTTCGAGTTCGCTGGCCCAGCGGATTGCCTGTTGCTCAAGTTCATCGGACCAGCTGAGCTTCGCCACTTCGACTTCTGTGCGCCAGAGGTTGTGCGCGGCCAGCATGGCCGGGGCATTAACCCTGTTCTCCGAACTGGAGCCGTCGGTGGTCCGGCCGGCGGCAATACAGCTGACCGACAAAAGGACCACTCCTGAAAATATAATTACAACTAAAGATTCTTTCATTTCTTCCTGATAAATTGTGCTACTGAGTCGGCATAAAAACAGAAGAGCATGCCCACCACCGTGGCTGCGGTGGTAATCCAGAACAGTAGCAAATGCAGAGCTGGTTGCCGATGGAAAAAGAGGTCCAGGACAAAGAGGATCAGCCCCAGGTGGATCAGGGATGAGCCTATTCTGGACCAATAGTTCTTCGTTTCAAAATGCAGCTGCTCGCTGCCAGCGATGGCCATAACCAGCACTATTAGCTGGAGAATCATTGAGGCGACTAAAATAACCAGCAGACCGGTTTTGACCCCGAGCAGCAGGCTGGTCAGCAAGGCAACGGATACCAGGGCCAGGGCAAAACGGTTGAGCCATCTGGTGGGCAGCAGTCTTTTTGGGACACAGATACCGAGCAGGACGATCAGGCCGATGATAAACGGGGCGATAACGTTGTTCATCCGGTTCTGCCAGGCAATTTTGGCGGCGGGCGCCATTTCGTGGATCTGGGCCATCTTGAAGTAAAACATTCCCCAGACGCAGATTACCGAAATCAGTGCCAGGACTGCGGTGGTTGCCAGGATCAGGTAGAAATCATATGAGGCTTTTTTCTGCATAATTTCCGTCTGTCACTGAAAGGTATGTTCGCCGGGGAAAAAAAAGGAGGCCAGAAAGGTAAAGATCATCGCCGCAAAACAGAGAATGCCCAGCAGTGATGAAAAATACCACATCGCCGGTTTGTTGGCATATAGTCTGGTGTGTAGATAGGTGCTGTAGATGGCCCACATCATGATCGAACTGCAGATCTTTGGATCCCACCACCAGTTCGGCCCCCATGCCTTTAGCGCCCAGGGGTAGCCGAGCAGCATCCCCAAGGTCAGCATGAAATAACCGAGCTTGGCGAAGTCGTAGCCCAGCTTTTCGATTTCCGGCTGTCTTTTGACCAGCATGAAAAGTGAAGTGACAAAGGTCAGGGTGATGCAGGCGTACGACAAAAAGAGCATCGGCGGATGGAGCCACATGTAATGGGCATTGTAGTAGAAGATCATCTTCGGATAGAGCTGCATGAAGACCCCGACCCGGGCCATGTCCGGGAGTCCCTCCCGGAACCAGGGGGAGATTTCGGTAAAGAACTTTGGCAGAGGTTCGGCAAAAGGATCGGTGACAAAGAACAGGATTGAGGTCTGGATGGCCAGCAGAACCAGCAATGCTCCCCTGAAACGATGATTGCTGAGGCGTCGCCAGGCCGCGAGCGCCATGGCCCCAAAACACATGAACCAGAAAAAGTATTTTTCATTCACGATCCAGAGGGGGATCACATAGCGGGGCGGATTGGCTGGGTCGTAAAGCGGCATTCCATAAGCGGCCCCTCTGTTGCTGGCGGTCAGTTGCCGGTTTAGCCAGGAAGCCAGCTGGTCTGATAACTCCAGGGGGAGCTCCCGGTAGATTCGGAAATGCAGCCAGCAGATGAGCATGAAACCGGCCGCAAAGAATAGGTTGACGGCAATGAGGCCATAGAGGTTTTCTCTGCCCAGCCGTGCGGTTGGAGAGAAAATATTAACTAGTCCCGAGAGGCCCAGGGCCAGGGAAATAACCAGGATCGCTGTCAGCAGAAACTGGCCGCCGGTCTGGAAGGCGGAGATATTTATCAGGGTTTCCGGGCTCAAAATATTTGTTCTGGGGACCTATTCTTCGTCCGGCTGAAATTCAGGGTATAGTTTTTTAGAACAGTCGGGGCAGATCGAGTGGCTGAATTCGGCTTCTGAATGTTGGGAGATATAGACCTCCATCTGGTTCCAGAATCCCTGGTCATCGCGGATCTTTTTGCAGCTGGCGCAGATCGGGATGAAGCCCCTCAGGGTGTTCACCTGGTCCCAGGCTTTTTTCTTTTCGGTTACGTCGTAGTTGCTGGCTCGCCGGCCGAGAAAATTCCCCTTACTGTCATATACCGGCTGACATATATGATGGAGCCATCGTTCCTCACCGGCTTTGGTGCGAATCCGGAAATCAAATTCACATACCTCGTCGGTGACTTCATTTATCAGGTGGTCATGGATTTTTTGCTGGTCCTCTTCGACCACCAGATTCTTGATAAATGTCGGGTCTTGAATGAAGCGGTCAACCTGGTAGCCGGTCAACCGTTCAACCGATGGCGAGACATATTTCATGGAGCCGTCGGGGGCGATCCAGTACTCCCAGGCATAGGTGAATTCGGCAAAGGTGCGGAATTTTTCCTCGCTTTCCTGCAGGGCCGATAACGCCCGGTCACGTTCGGATATTTTGCGAGTCACGACGGACCGCCCCCAGAAGATAATGAAAAAACCGGCTAGATATACAAGGATATGCCATAGGGCCAGAAAGCGCCCCGCTTTCTGGCTATGTTCCAGAAGATTCTTCATCGGCAGAGAAACGGATATCCCTCCCCTGATATCCCCAGCCCGGTAGCCCTGGTGACCGTGGCATTTCAGGCATCCCTCCCGGGTGATCATCGGCTGCATGAAACGCAGATACGGCTGGCCGTTGATCTCGGTAAATTCCATCACTTCTCTTTTGCCTTGTTCAAAGGCGAGCAGGGCCTTGGTTTCCCACTGATCGGCATTGTTCTCCGGCCTTAATGGTTTAAGGCTGGTGATGTGTCCCGAGGGTTCCTCTGAAGTTGAAAACTGTTCATTCATTTGGCGGATCATATAGGCCGGGTTCATCAGGGTGAGGGAAAGGCCGTCCGGTCTTTTTATGTCGCGGAAGGGAACGTGCTTGAGATATGGGTTCGGAGGAGTGTCTTTCGTGCTGGGCACATAAACGCCTCCGTGGCTGGTTGACCAGAAGCGAAAAAGCTGGTCGCGCTTGAAGATGGTTTCCGCTTCTGCGATGGCAATATGCTTGCTGATATTTTTTTCGTTATAGAGGGTGGTGCAGAACGAGGCGATGACGATCAACAGCCAGGCGCACTGGAGGATAAGGGAAACTTTCCTTGTTTGACTGGTGATGGTGTTAATGCTCTTCATTACAGAAATCTCTTTGCTGACGGTCTTGTCTCGGCTGTGAATTGTGTGTCTAATATTGTATCACAGAAATGTTTTCAGGAAAATTTCTAAATAATAATAGGTGTTAATTGCATAATTAATTTGATCATATATGGCCGTTGGCACTCTGCTGCATGACTTGCAATTGATAGTAGAGCCCCTTTTTAGCCATTAATTGGTTATGGTTCCCTTCTTCGGCAATCCTACCCCTCTCAATGACTATTATCCGATCGGCACGCCTGATTGTTGAAAGGCGATGGGCGATAATGATGCTGGTCCGGTTGGTCATGGTGGCACCAAGCGCTTTTTCAATCAGGATTTCGGTCTCGGTGTCGACGCTTGAGGTGGCCTCATCCAGGATCAGGATCTTCGGGTCCCGGGCAAGAACCCTGGCTAGGGCCAGGAGTTGCCTCTGGCCGGCCGACAAATCCCTCCCTCCTTCTCCTATTACAGTATCCAGACCTTCCGGTAGGGTTGCCATGTATCCGGATAGCTGGGCCGCGACAATAATTTCATTTAATCGCTCAGTCGATATGTCTTTGTCCAGGACGATATTTTTTCGTAACGAGGCAGGGAACAAATATACCTCCTGCATTACCAGCCCTATCTGTTCCCTGAGAAAATGAACATCAAGGTTTTTCAGGTCGGTGCCATCCAGGAAAATCTGTCCCTGGTCCTGATCGTAAAAGCGCTCCAGCAGGTTGATGATCGTGGTTTTTCCGGCACCGGTCCCGCCGACGATGGCTATGGTTTCACCCGGTGCGGCCCGGAAGGAAAGGTTTTTTACCACCGGAGTTTGTGGCTGGTAGCCAAAGGTTACGTCGGTAAATCTTATCTCGCCGGCAATTTTCTCAGGGTTCTCTAAAATCTCCGGGGTGGTGGTTTTTCCGTTCGTATCCAGCAGCTGGAAGATTCTTTCGGCGGAAGCAAGCGACGACTGGACGATGGAATATTTCTGGGATAATTCCCGCAAGGGCTGGAAGAAGAGGCGCATGTAAGAGAGGAAGGCGACCAGGATTCCCATGGTCATTTTATCCTGAATTATCTGGCCGCCGCCGTACCAGATGATCAGGCCCACTGAGACGGCGCTCAAGAGCTCCAGCATCGGCATGAAAATGGCGAAAATTTTGATTTGGTAGAAAGATCGTTGCATGAATATTTTGTTCTGTTCGCTAAAGCGCTCGACAGTGTCTTTTTCCCGGGCGAAAAGCTGAATAATGCTCATACCGCTTATGACTTCCTGCAGGAATGAATTGAGGCGGGCCAGTTGGGTACGGATGTCACGGAAAGCAAATCGGGCCAGGCGGCTGAAGAGGACGGTATTGAAAATGATCAGCGGCACCAGGAGCAGCATTATGAGGGCCAGACGCCAGTTCATGGTCAGCAGGATAATCAGGATACCGATAATCCTTATCAGGTCGTTAAAAAGGGTAACGATGACGGAAGTAAACATCTCATGCATGTTCTGGATGTCGTTGGTGAGCCGGGTAACCAGCTTGCCCACCGGGTTGCTGTTGAAGAAGGATGTTTCGAGCGAGAGCATATGATCGAAGAGGTCCTGGCGCATCCGATGCATGATTTTCTGGCCGGTCCATTCCAGAAGAATTACCTGCAGGAAATTGGCGAGAAAGCCACCCCCCAGCAGAATCAGGAAAAAGCCGGCCAACCGGGTTACCCCCTGAAGTCTGGTTGTTGTGTCCGGGATGGGATTGACGATGAAATCGTCGATGGCGAGACGGACCAGGTGCGGCAGGGCCAGGCTGCAGCCGGTGATGGCCAGCGAAAGAGTTATAGCCCCCAGGATTGCTTTCCACCTGGGAAGGGAATAAGCCATGACCCGGCGCCAGAGCTTTAAGTCTCCTGATTTGCTGAGGCGCTCTTCCTCAAAATAGCCGTAGCCGTGGCGCATCAGCTGTCTCCCTCACCGGCTGACATCTGATGGTTGAAGATGGTTCGATAAAAACGGTTGTCAGCCAGCAGCATGTGATGATTGCCCTGGGCCACAATTTTCCCTTCGTCCATTACGACAATTTCGTCTGCCTCGATAATGGGTGCCACCCGGTGAGAAACCATGATGCAGGTGCGGCCCGGCAGCCACTGGTCAAAGGCCCTGATAATCCGGTACTCCGTGTCGGTATCCACGGCCGACAGGCCATCGTCGATAATCATCATCGGGCGATCCATCAGCAAGGCCCGGGCCAGGGCGACCCTCTGCCGCTGGCCCCCTGAGAGCAGCACTCCTTTTTCCCCAATCTTGGATTGATAGCCTTCCTTAAAGTTTATTATCTCATCGTGAATGGCAGCCATCTGCGCGGCCCGCTCAATTTCTTCCTGGTTAGCGGTGGGCTTGCCAAAACCGATATTGGCGGCGATTGTCTCGGAAAACAGCAAGGTGTCCTGGGGCACATAGGCTATTTGGGAGCGCAAGGCGGAGAGAGCCAGGCGGTTGTAGTCGATGCTGTTCCAGATAAGTTGACTGTCTTCGACCGGATATATCCGGGCCAGAAGTTGGCAGAGGGTGGTTTTGCCGCTCCCGGTTTTCCCGACAATACCGGTAAACCCCGGTTTGATTTCCAGGTTCACTCCCGCTAGGACGGGGGTGGAATCCTGGCCGTCATAGCCGAAGGTCAGGTTTCTGATCGAGATGGTTCCGCTTTTGAGCGGCAGCGGTAAAGGTTTAGCCGGGTCGTGCAATACGGGGGTGTCGGCCAGCACTGCGCCGATCCTGTCCAGTGAGGTGAGGCCCCTTTGAAAAAGGGTAGTTACCCAGCCGATCGCCATCATCGGCCAGGTCATCAGAAAGAGATAGGTCATGAAGGCGACAAAATCACCGATTGTAATCACTCCGGTGATGGTCAGCTTGCCGCCGAAGAAAACAACCAGTAGCAGGCTGGTGTTGGCGATCAGGGTTGAAAAAGGAAAAAGGGCCCCCTGTACGGTGGCCAGGCGGAGATTGTTTTTCACATAATCTCTGCCCTACTTGTCAAAATGAGCGGTCTGGGAGCCTTCCTGGTTGTACGCCTTGATCAGTCGGATGGCCGCCATGGTTGATCTGGCGAATTCGGTCATCCGGGAAAACTGTTCCTGGACCCTGGAGAAGCGGTGGTGAAGGACTGCGGTCAGCAGCCCGGTCAAGAGGGCCAGCACCGGCATCGGCGCCAGGGCTATGATGGTGAGGCCGGGGTGGATGTAAGCCATAAAGGCCAGGGAGGCTGCGGTCATCATGATGGCATCGACAAAAGAAACCAGACCGATACCGCAGGCCATCTGGACGGCCGGCAGGTCGTTGCCGGAAAGGGCCATTATTTCACCGGTAGTTCTCCGATTGAAAAAAGGCCGGTCAAGGACTACCAGCTTTGCCAGCATCATGTTGCGGATGTCCCGTTCCATCATTCGGGAGAAACCGAGAACCAGGTAACGCCAGCCGAAACGGCAGGCGGCAATGCCTAGGGCCAGGAATACTACCAGGAAACCGTGGCGGAGAAGGCTTTCGCCGTTGGCCGTAGCGGATTGCAGACTGTCAACGGCACTTTTGATCACCCGTGGGATCAGAAGCTGGAGCAGGTCTACGCCCAGCAATGCGACAAATCCGCCAAGTAATCTAAGCCGGTATTTACGGAAGATGGGAACAATTATCCGGAGGGCTTTCCGGGCTTTTCGCAGTCTGGTCAGGACAGACATGATATTGCCAGCGGGCAGCTCCTTTATCTGGTGTCGTCGTTCCAGACCACGGTCTGGTTGCGGCCGGTCTTTTTGGCTTTATACAGAGACTTGTCGGCTCGGTCGATCAGGACGCTCTTCTCACTGCCGTTTTCCGGAAAAACGGAGATGCCTATGGAGATGGTAACCGTTAGCGGTTTTTCCTGGCAGACCAGGTTCAGGTTTTCTATCTTGTTCCTGATCCGTTCGGCCAGGACGTGTCCGCCGTCGGCATCACAATTTTCCAGGAGAAGGGCAAACTCTTCACCGCCATAACGGGCGGCCAGATCTACGGTTCGAACCGTTTCGGCCAGCACGGCGGCGACCTTCTGGAGAACGTGGTCACCGAAAGGGTGGCCAAAGTTGTCATTTACTTTCTTGAAATGATCGAGATCACCCATCAGCAGACACAGGGGGGTGTCGGTCCTTTTGGCCCGATCAAGCATCACATCGTAACCGTGTTGAAAGGCCCGGTGGTTGGCCAGGCCGGTCAGACCGTCGGTGGTTGCCATCTTCCCCAGTTGTTCGTGAGCCCGTCCGAGTTCCAGCTTGATGGCTATCTGGGTGGCGATTAATTCCAGAATCTGCTGGCGGCTCCTGGTAAAAAGGTTCGGCTTGGCCGAGGCCAGCACCAGGCAGCCGCCGGAGGGGTTGTTTTTGTCCGGCAGGGGAATAACGAGCAAGGACTGAAAGGTGGTGAAGTTTTTCTGGTCGCTGAAGATTGGGGCGGGGCTCAGATAACGGCCTCCTACCGGAAGAGACCGGCCTGTTTTCATGGCCTGCCCCACCAGGCCGTCGCTTACCGGAAAATATTGGTCGGCCAGGCCCTGGAATTCATCGCCCATCACTCTGACGACTTGGAACTGCTCTTCTTCCCGAAGGCAAAGGGCCAGGGCATCAACCGGCGCCTGAGCCATAAGGGCCCTGACCGAAGCATCAAATATTGTTTCCAGGTTAAGGACGCTGTTTAATTCACGAAAAGCCAGACATAAGCGATGAATGGCGGAACGTTCCCTGTCCAGGTTCAGCAGCAGACGGCCGCCGCGTATTTCCAGACCAATTTTGGAGGCGGCAAGCCTCAATACCTGTTTTTCCCGCTCCGACCAGGGAGATTCCGAAGAGCGGTCGGCACAGAGGATGCCGGTTCGCTGTTTATCGTTGTCTCGGCTGTCTTTTTCATCAAAGGGTATTCTGATGGCGAGGACAGCACCGACCCCTTCTTTTTTGTGGTAATAGGGGATGGCCGGATGGGATGTCTTGACTTCGGCAAGCTCAGCTTCATCCCTGTCTCCGCTCAAAGCGCCGGTAATGCCGGCTCCCACTGGATAGGGGCCGGCATTTATGTCTTCCCGGCTGCTGGCCAGGTAGCGCAGGCGCAATTCTTCATTGTCAGGGCTGGGCCAGAGGATGGCAATGGTGGTGAGTTCCAGAGCATTGCGGATTATTTCCAGCTGAATTTCAAAGGAACTGTTTATGCTGTCGATGGTCTGGCGGCTGAATGATTCTGCGGAATCAAAACTGTCCAGGTCTTGCAGGATGCCGGTGGTGGAAATATCTCTTTCCAGGTCCAATTCTTTAACCTGCTCTCTGGCTTCGGCGCTGGATTTTTTATCGATGCGGACCTTTTGCCTGTGCAGCCGGTACGGTTTGCTGCGCTGCAGAAAATAAAAGCCTGCGGCAACAGCTGCGCAGAGCAGAATGTTCATGGTGGCACCAATGGCTGATTGTCCGCCCGCAAGCACTTGCCCCCCTTCCATGACCAGAGCGGTAAGCCAGCAGATCACGATAAGCCTCGGCGGCAGACGTAAAGTAACCCAGACCATGGCCGCAATTGGGAACAGTACCAGAAAAGGGGTTGTTGACACCCCGAAGCGGAAAATCGACCAAGAGGCGACAATAACTATTAAAGGGATCTCAAGTTCAGCGGTCTGACCTTGTTTATGCTCGTTGTTGCCGAATTTTATCAGGAGGTAGTGGCTGGAGGCGAGGGCAAGGGTTGTCAGGACTATGATGCCGCCAACCGACGGTTTTCCCTCCACCAGCAGCGTGGTGGTGCCGATGGCCAAGGCTCCCAGGAAAGCCATCAGGCATCCGAGCCAGGAATACAGAAAACCCAGAAAAACCGAGGGCTGTTTGGTTATCTCTCTTTTGCTTCTGGCCAAGGAAAATCTCTCCAGAACATGGGGCTTACGGGGTCAGTTCACTCTCACAGCCGTATAAAAATACTCCTTTATAAGTATATTGCCATCTAAAATAGCAGAAGAATATCATTTACGGCATAGGGGTGGATTGAACATGCAAAGCTAAACGTGCTCCAAGGGCTCTCGGAGTGGAGCGAAGTTCCCTTACCTCCTTCGGGGCGTACCCCAAGGGCACTTCCTTCGGGGCGTACCCCAAGGGCACTTCCTTCGGGGCGCATTCCTCGTAGCTCGGAG
>JBDLIW010000008.1:0-10418 GCA_039714695.1 Thermodesulfobacteriota bacterium
TATCCAGATCAAGTTGCAGGACGAGGTGGCGGGTGGCGTCGGTCTCTTCGGCCGTGGCTCTGGCCCTTTCAAGTTCGATATCCTGACGTTGACCATAGACGAAGCTCAGGCAATAACAGCTGTAGCCTTCCGCCTTGGCGATGTGTAACACGGTGGTTGAATCAAGGCCGCCACTCAAGAGGATCACTGCTTTGGGTCTGTCGGTTGCGTTCACTTTTCCCCAATAGGTCTGTTGATTATCAGGCAATTACAGCGATATTAAAACAGGAGCGTCGGATATTTACTACAGTTTATTGTCGTACGGTAGAAAGATGTTGCCCTAACAAAAAGATAGATTTATTCTTCAAACGGCTCAAACAGATTAAATGGTTTCCCTATTTACTACAGACCGGGCACCCCTGCATCCGCAGAGGTTTTTCCAATCGGCAGGCTTCAAGCAGTTCCGCATCACCGAAGATCTCATCGGTAGGGCCGTCGGCCCGAATTTCGCCGTCATGCATGACTATTGTTCGATCGCAGAGTTCGATCACCATATCGAGGTCGTGGGTGGCAATTATCTTGGTGTGTTCAAAGCTTTCCAAAAGACCTATCAGGTTGCGCCTGGCCTTGGGGTCTAGCCCGGCCGATGGTTCGTCCATGACCAGAATATCAGGCGACATCGAGAGGACCGAGGCAATGGCGGCCCGTCTTTTCTGGCCTGCGGAAAGTCGGTGGGGAGGGCGATCTTCCAGGTGGGACAGGCCCACCGTTTCCAGGGCCTTTTCCACCCGGTTGTTTACTTCGTCGGTTGGCAGGCCGAGGTTGAGCGGCCCGAATGCTACATCTTCCCGGACGGTAGACATGAAAAGCTGGTCGTCCGGGTCCTGGAAGACCATGCCGACAGTTCTCCTGACTTCCTTGACTGTTTCTCTGGTCAGGGGATAATCACCAACCCGGACCTGGCCTGAAGTTGGTTCGAGGTAGCCGTTAAGGTGGAGGAGCAGGGTGGATTTGCCGGCCCCGTTGCCGCCGACGATGGCCACCGATTCACCATGGTGAATCCGGAAGGAGATACCCTGTAGGGCCGGGGTCTTGTCCGGATAGTTGAATTTTAGTTCCTTTGCTTCGACTATGTGATGACTCATTAGCCAATCTCCATGATCATTCTGCCAAGCAGGTCTGTGAGGTTGATAAGGCGAAAAGCGATAAAGGCTCCGCAGCCGACTGTTATAAAGACAATTTCCCGTCCCCCGAAGCGGGTGGGGCGGCTGACCCGGATTTCTCCGGTAAAGGCCCGAGAGAGCATGGCCATATGGATGCGCTGAGCCCGGTCAATGGTCCGGAGCAGCAGGTTGCCGAGCAGCTGCGTGAAAGATCGGTAGTTGAGATGGCGGCGACCAAATGACCTGAGGGCATGGGCTCTGATCATCGTTATTCCTTCCTCGATCAGGACAAAAAGGTATCTGTAAAGCAGCAGGAGCTGGACGGTGAGAATGCGGGGGGCGCCAAGTTTTGCCAGAGCCATGCAGACCGCCGGGAAACCGGTGGTGGCGATCAGCAGCAGGGCCGCACCGACTGTCAGGGAAAAACGGATCAGCAGCGATAGAAAAGATATCCAGCCACCGGAGATGCCGAAAGAACCGATTTGCAAAATGATCTCCCGGTCGAGAAACGGGTTGAATACCCCGATAAAGAGCACAAAAGGTGAGACGATCAGCAATTTGCGCAGCAGATAATCAGGCGGCAGATCGGCCAGGCCGATGATCACTGCCGGATAAAGAAAAAATGGCAGTAACCCGCTGATGCTGTACCTGTTGAAGGAGACGACGGCAAGGATAAAGGCCAGGGTGACAAGCAATTTGGCGCGCGGGTCAAGACGATGGACCACGGTGTCCTTTTCGGCCAAGGTCTCCAGGCGGCCTATATCGTAGAGGGCGGTTTCAATTATAGAAGGCATGTTACTTTCCTGCTCTCGGGGTGGCACCGGTGCATTTTTTCAGGGCGATGGTGGTTATCAGGCCAAAGAGCAGGACCAGCAAGCCGCCGATCAGGCCAGCCAGGCTGCCGGCGGTCTGTTCGGGTATCTGTCCGGGGAATTTGTAGTCGGGCAGCAAGGCCGTTTTTTCCTGAATCTTTTGTATTGCTGGTGCAGGGACTTTTTCTGCTGAGTGTTGGGCTGTGGGGGCAATTGCCCGGGATAGCGACCATTCAAGGCCGTCCGGACGGGTTGAGACAAACCAGACGAAAACGGTGCTGGTCAGGAGCGTGGTTATTGCCAGGCCGGTCAAGAGGCCGCGGAGCGGCAGACGGCCGAGAGGTTTTGTCACTCCGCCGTTTTCGAGGATTTCCGGCCTGGTTTTCCAGATGAATGAAATGATCCCGGCCGTCGCGATTCCCTCGATAACACCGATGGGCAGATGGATGGCTTGCATCAACAGCAGGAAGGAGCTGAACGAGAGAGGGATTATTCCCGACAGAAAGGTCTGGCTGACAACCCCCAGCGAGCCGAGTTGCAGTCCAACAATAGCTGCGGCTATGGCGCCGAAAAGCAGGCGGCCGGCAGTAAGGTTTTGACCAATGATCTTTCTGTAGATCAGCGGGTAGGCGATGAAGCAGGGGAAGAATCCAAGGTTGAAAATATTACAGCCCAGGGCCAGCAGGCCCCCATCGGCAAAGAACAGGGCCTGGACGGTCAGGACCGAGGCGAGGGAGAGAAAGGCCGCCGATGGCCCCAGCAGGATGGCGAGGAGCAGTCCACCACCCAGGTGGCCGCTTGAACCGGTGGCGGGGATGGCAAAGTTGATCATCTGGGCGGCAAAAACAAAAGCCCCCAGCACCCCCATCAGAGGAATTTTGCGGTCATCCAGCTTGTCTTTGATTTTGGCGGAACAGTAGATTGCTACCGTACCGGTCATGGCCCACATGGCCCCGCCGGTCGCCGGCGAGATTAGGGCGTCTGCCATATGCATTTAATAAAAACTCCAGGGTAGATACTTTTGTGCTTGGTATTTCGTCAGGTCTCTGCGGTGCTACGAATAATAAATAGATAACACATATTGAATAACAATTGAATATTTTTTATGTTGCAGGTGTGCTTTTATCGGGAGACTGTGGCACGAAAATAAATATCAGGAGGGTAGGCCAGTGGCGGAAACAGTAAGGTTCGGGGTGTCGATTGATGAACGTCTTTTGGGGAAATTCGATCTGCTGATTGCGGACAAAGGTTACAGCAACCGGTCGGAAGCGGTTCGGGACCTGATCCGCAATACCCTGGTCGAGGATAAATGGGATCATGGTGATGATGAGGAGATGGTGGGGACCGTTTCCCTGGTATTTAACCACCACACCCGGGAGTTGTCCGATAAATTGACCGAGCATCAGCATTCCCATCATCAGAATATAGTTTCTGCGCTCCATGTCCATCTTGATGCCCATAACTGCCTGGAAGTTGTGGTAATCAAGGGCAAGGCCCGGGAGATCAGGCGGTTGGCCGATGAGCTGATCGGCACCAAGGGGGTAAAGCACGGGCGGTTGATGACTACCTCGGCCGGGCACGACATTTTATGAGTAATAGCAATCCCGGATACGGGCATATCCTTTGTCATCAGGCCTTCCGTATACCTGTTAGTATAACGGCAGACCTTCTTCCGCGACTATGCCCGCATCCGGGATTGCTATATGTAAAGCCTGATTGATTATAAAATTTGAACAGGCAAAGCGAAATGCCCTCCAAGAGGACTCGAAGTCTTCGCTTATCTCCTTCAGGGCAGTACCCCAAAGGGTACTCGGAGTGTCGCAAGCTCCCTTCCCTCCTGCGGGGCGCCCCAAGACTTATCTGCTGCGGGGAGCTGCAATTTACTTTAATGGGGCGAGGGCTGGTATTTTATGATATAATTAAACGATAATTATTCTTTAAGTAGTGCGAGGGAGAGGTATGGACAGCAGCGAATTCATAAAGTTCAGGAAAAGACTTGATAAAACCCAGCAGCAGATCTCAGAATTATTGGGGGTTTCCATCAAGGCAGTGCACAGTTATGAGCAGGGTTGGCGTAATGTGTCGGGGCATGTCGAACGGCAGCTCTATTTTTTGTTGTCCCGCCTGGACCAGAGCAGCGAAACCAGCCGGCCGTGCTGGGTGATTAAGAAATGCCCGCCTGAGCGCAAGAAAACCTGTCCTGCCTGGGAATTTAACGCCGGCAAATTCTGCTGGTTTATTAACGGCACGATTTGCGAGTGTAAGGCCCAGCGAAGCTGGAAGGACAAGATCAAAATCTGCAAAAAGTGTGAGGTCTTAAAAGACCTGCTGGAAGAGTAGGCTCGGTCCGTATTTCTTACATCATGTAGTCAAACATCCTGCGGTGCTTCTCTGTAACACTCTCGGCTTATGGGAAGTACGGGTTCGCACCGGGGAAGTCGAAAGCAGCAGTCTTGAATGGCCGCTGCTTTTTTTGGTTAATTAAATCCTCAAAGCAGGGCAAAGCCCTCTTTTTTCCATCCCTCCACTCCGCTCTTCAGGGCTTTGCAGTTTGTAAACCCCTTCTCGGTGTATTGGGCTGCCTGACCGGCAGCTGAACCTTCGGCCAGTCAGGCGCAGTAGAAAATTATTTCCTGCTCCTTGGGCAAATGGTTGGCTCTGGCCTGAAAATCAGTCAGCGAGATAGCTCCTTCCAGATGATTCTCGGCAAACTTGGCTTTACTGGCATAGGCGCAGACCAGCAGGGCTGTTCCCGAAGTTACTTTTTCCTTTGTCTCCTGGGGGCTTATTCTGGCGACCTCTGTCATTTTCCACCTCATTTATTGATTTGCTGCCCACCATTTAAGGAAATCTTACCACATAATCATGGTCATAATTAAAGCCGGTCAGTCGTTATACTTCAACGGGCAAGCGTTCTTTGATACTTATTCCCTCGGGAGTCACATCGGCCCGGCAGGCCATGGGCAGAACACCCTTTCCTGCAACTTCGGCCAGAGTTTCGGCGTAAACGGGATCAATGTCTGAGGCTGGCGAAAAACTGGCAACATTGCTCATTTGCACGCAAAAGATGAGTGCCGCCCGGTGCCCTTCTTCGTGGAGCCGCGGCAGTTCTTTCAGATGTTTTGTCCCTCTGGCTGTCACTGCATCCGGAAAGAGGGCACGATTACCCCTGGCCAGGGTGCAGTTCTTCACCTCTACATAAGTTTGCTGCTCACCGCCGGAAAGCAGAAAGTCGAGACGGCTGTTGCCCGTCTTTACTTCCGGTTTGATTTGGGCGAATTTGCCAAGTTCCGGAAAAAGTGAGTTTTCCAGCGCTTCCCGGACCAGTCTGTTGGTCAGCGAGGTATTGATTCCCACCCAGTTGCCGTTTACTTTCACCATTTCCAGGGTATGGGGGTATTTGCGTTTCGGATTATCCGAGCGGGAGATCATGGCCGGCAGGCCAGGATCGCTGCAGCCCAGCATGCTGCCGGTGTTTGGACAGTGGACGGTCAGTTGCCGTCCGTCCGCAAGTTCGACATCGGCCAGAAATCTCTTGTAGCGGCGGAGCAGGGTGGCAGGTTGCAGGGGGTAATCGAATAGCATGGTGTGATAATGTTTATCTGTGTTAAATTGATTGCGTCGCAATGACGATTTTATGACGAGACAAGTAATCAGTTAATTAAACTATTGGGCTAAAATGAGCAAATCGGAACCTGTTTATCTTATTGATGGAAGTGCCTATATCTACCGGGCCTACCACGCTGTGGCCCCGCTGTCCAACAGCAGCGGTCTGCCGACCCATGCCGTTTACGGTTTCATTAATATCCTGCTGCGGGTGATTCGCGAAAAAAACCCACGCTATCTGGCGGTGGCCTTCGATCTGAAGGGGCCGACTTTTCGGCACGAAATGTATGAGGATTACAAGGCCAACCGGCCGCCGATGCCCGAAGATCTGGCTTGTCAGATTCCCTACGTCCGGCAGGCGGTTGAGGCGTACCGGATCACAGGCATTGAAGAGAAGGGCTTCGAGGCAGATGACCTGATCGCTTCGGCCGCCCGGCAGCTTAAAAGGGCGGGGCATGAAGTGGTGGTTGTTACCGGGGACAAGGATCTGATGCAGTTGGTTGATGAGAGAATTACCTTCTGGGACCCGATGAACAATCGCCAGTTTGATCAGGATGCGGTCAAGGCCAAATACGGGGTGCCGGTGACCAGCTTGCTCGATTATTTTTCCCTGGTCGGCGACAGCTCCGACAATATTCCCGGCGTACCCGGAGTGGGCCCGAAGACTGCGGAAAAGCTGATCAGCACCTTCGGTTCCCTGGACAGCCTTTACGAAAGGATCGACGAGGTCGATAAGAAGAAGCTGGCCGAAAAATTAATCGACAACCGGGAAAAGGCCTTTCTTTCCCGTGATCTTATCCGCCTGAAAGAAGACCTCCAGGTTTCGGATAACCCCGCTGATTACTCCCTGGGTGAGCCCGACAACGATAAGTTGCGAGAGCTCTTCACCTTTCTCGGTTTTACCCGACTTTTAAAGAGTCAGGTCGAATCACCGGCCCTGAAAAAGGATGGCTACCAACTGGTCGGCAGCGAAAAAGAACTTGGCTCCCTGGTAAAAAAACTGGGTAAGGGTAAGCATCTGGTAGTCGACACCGAAACTTCGGGCCTTGACCCGCTCACTGCGGAGCTGGTCGGAATTTCTCTGAGCAACAAGGTCGGGGAGGCCTGGTATGTGCCGATCGGGCATCTTGAAGAGGATGGCAGCCTTGTTGCGGGGCAGTTGCCACTGGATAAAACTCTGAAAATCCTCAAGCCGTTACTGGAAGATAAAAAGCTGCCCAAGATCGGCCATAACCTGAAATTTGATTACAGCATCTTCCTGAACCAGGGAGTTGCAATGCAAGGCAGCTTGTGGGACACGATGATCTGCTCCTACCTGCTCGCTCCGGCCCGGCGCTCCCATAAACTGGACGATCTGGCCGAAGAGATGCTGGAGGTGAAGCTCACCTCTTTTGCCGAGGTGACCGGCCAGGGCAAGGGCAAAAACAAAGATGTAAACTTTGCCTATGTGCCCCCCGCCCAGGCCAAGGATTATTCCTGTGAAGATGTTGATGGTGCCCTGATGCTCTGGCAGCATTTCAGGCCGCAGCTTGAAGAACTTGATCTCTGGGATCTTTTTGAGAAAGTCGAGATTGTTATGATCCCGGTGCTGGCCGAGATGGAAAGGAGCGGCATCACCGTGGACCCGGATGAACTCAAAAAACTAGCCCGGGAGTTTGACGAGAAGCTGACCGAACTGGAAAAGGAGATTTACCAGCTGGCCGGCGAGAAATTCAATATCGGTTCTCCGAAACAACTGGGCGTGATCCTCTTCGAAAAATTGAAACTGCCCCAGGGTCGCAAGACCAAGACCGGTTATTCGACAGATGCCAAGGTTCTGGAAAACCTCGGTCGGTATCATGACCTGCCGGTGCTGGTGATCAATTATCGCAACCTGGCCAAGCTGAAATCGACCTATGTCGACAGCCTGCTGGAGCAGATCCACCCCAGAACGGGTCGGGTCCACACCTCTTACAACCAAACCGTTACAGCAACCGGCCGTCTGTCCAGCAGTAACCCTAATCTCCAGAATATCCCGATTCGAACCCCGGAAGGGCAGAGGATCAGGCAGGCTTTTGTTGCCGCCCCCGGCCATGTTTTCCTGGCTGCGGATTACTCGCAGATTGACTTGCGGGTCATGGCCCATTATTCGCAGGACCATGCCCTGCTGGATGATTTTCGGGCCGGCAAGGATGTCCATCACCAGACAGCGGTGGAGATTTTCCGGGTGAGTTCTGATTTTGTTACGACCGATATGCGGCGGGTGGCCAAAACCATCAATTTCAGCATCGTCTACGGAATCAGTGCCTTCGGGCTATCATCGCGCCTCAACCTGAGCCGCAAGGAGGCGGCGACATTCATCGAGCGCTATTTCGAGCTTTATCCCGGGGTGAAGAAGTTTATGGAAACGGTGGTTGAGGAGGCGCGGCAGAGCGGTTATGTGACCACTATTCTCAAGCGGCGGAGGCAGTTGCCGGACATCACCAGCAGCAACCGCATGCAGCGGGAGTCGGCCGAGCGGATTGCCATCAACACCCCGATCCAGGGGACCGCGGCGGACATCATCAAACTGGCAGCCATCGAGGTAGATCGGCAGATCAGAAAAAAAGGTCTGGCGGCCAGGGTCCTTTTACAGATCCACGATGAGCTGGTGCTGGAGGTTCCGGAAGGAGAACTGGCCAAAACCGAGAAGCTGGTCAGACCGGCCATGGAGTCGGTCATGAAGCTCGACGTGCCCCTGGTGGTTAATATTTCAACCGGCAAGAACCTGGCCGAGACCTGATTTATTATGTATATCGCGCGGCTTAATGTCGGGGGGAAAGTTTGGTTTGTCATCCGGGAGTCGGTGGTGAATCCAGACACCAACCACTTCGTCAGCCGTGACCTCTATGATCTGGGTGAAGATCCCAGCCGCTTTATTGTCTACGGCGACCGCGACAGCTTTTATATCGATCCTTCGCTGGAAGAGGAACTTGGGGAAAAAAGGCGAGGTGAGGCAGACTTCGATCTTGAAGAGTTGTTTCTGCCTTTTGTAAACCCGGCGGCCCGCAGGTACCATGAAGATTTCAGCAACAAATACCGCAACTATAAGCCGCAAAAGCTATCCCCCGCCGACGCAGAGAGAATAAAAGATTCTATCCATCTTTTTGATAAAAGGCGTTTGTATTATCTCCGTTACGGTTCGTTGAGCCAGGCCCGCCTCCATGCGGCTCCGCTGAAGATGTTCCGGCCGCTGCTTGATAAATCCCGGGATGAGCTTGAGCAATTGTTCGGCAGAGAAGAGCAGGTGTTGGAGGGGAATGAATTCAGGCAATATGTCTACGTGATTTTCCAGTTGGAGCGGTTTTTTACCGAAACTGCCGCCCGGGAGATGCCCGAGGCCCTGGACCAGGAGCGGCTGGCGGAAGTTTTTGAAGAAGAATATTGTACTGTTTTTGATGATTCTTCCTTCCGGGTCGGGCTTGAGGAGATTCCTCTCCATCAGTACCTTGGCCGCTATCTTGTGATGTTCTTTGACTATGATTTTCCGGCCGGGTCATTCCTTGATGATTATATCCGCCAGTTCATGAACCAGCATCGCAACTTCTCTTTCCCCCAAGAGAAGGTTGCTGAAGCTTATTCGGAGGCGGCCGGTCTTTTCGGAGTCAGTGAAGAAGAGCTGCGGCAGACGGACAAGCGGGGTCTGACCGCTTTATATCGTAAACTTGCCCATGAGCTTCATCCCGATAAGGGAGGGGCGCAGGAAGACTTTGTGAAGCTTACCGAAGTTTACCAGCGAATCATTAATGGGAAGAAGTAGTCAGGTTTTTGAAGGGTTCTCCTTGACAATGATCGCCCGGGGAACGAACATATTAATATAAGAAAGTAATTATTAATCAATATTGAGAGGATACTTATGGAAATTCATGATCCGAATCTGCATCTGAAACTTATTGAAATGTGCGATTGCTATCTGGAAACTGATTTCAAAGGGCAGATCCAGAGACTGGCCGTGTCTCCCGGCGATGATGTTGATGAAGAAAGTGTTAAGTATCTGGGGTTGGCCATAATGTACGCCTTGACTGAGAAAGCCAGGAAGCTGGTGTTCAAGCGCAAAAAAGATCAGTTGACCGTGCTCCTGAAGGTTGATGGTGAGAAAATATCCATGAAAGCGCCTTCCCTGGAAATATTCAACCGGGTTATCGCCATTGTCCGGACCATTCTACATCTTGAAGAAGATAAGGCTTCCATGCCCCTGTCCCTGGGATTGCGCAATGGTCAGATTGATGTTCAGGTCAAGGTGGAAAGGGGGGAGAAAAAGGAGTCTTTGAAGCTGACATTTCCTGATCTTGGCAGCTGAACCGTCCCTTACAACCCTTGGCGCACATGGCCAAAGATTTTTAATCGACAAGTTAAGGAGAATTATTCCGGGGAGGAAAATGATGAAAACCTGTAGCCTGAATGACTTTCTGCAGGAACTTAACCCCTGGCTGGATAATGACCACATCAAGGAGGCCTTTATTGACGAAAAAGGTCATTTTGCCCTGATCTTTAAGGACGGCATGAAGAATGTCTACGATATCGACGACTGTAACAAAGAGCAGATAAGGGCGATTATCGAGGATCTCAGGGCAAAAGGGATTCCTGCCAGTGGGAGTTGAGTTGCAGACCTTTGTCGTCGCCTGATTTGCCCTCACTACAGGAAAGGCTGGCCGGTTGCCCTGAAAAAATGTTTGGGCTGAGTAAGGCAAGATGTTTGTTGACGGAGGAAGACAAATGATAGAGCTTAGAGAATTGACATGTGAAGTTTGTCGAAAAGGGGCGCCGCAGGTGACCCAGGAAGAAATTAATAGTTATATGGCCCAGATTCCCGACTGGCAGGTCGTCGAAGTCGATGGCG
>JBDLIW010000009.1:0-10392 GCA_039714695.1 Thermodesulfobacteriota bacterium
GATGTCTTCACCGGTCGGCGGATACCGGACCATCTGCAAAATGATCCGGTCCTGCATGGGGAATGTTTGGCCGGGGCAATGTACACCGAGGATTTCAGACGGCTGCTGCAGAAACTAAATTGCGCTGATCATCGGATCATGAGCAGTCGCAGGATCGATCTTGAAAATCCCGAGATAGAGGATATGGTCGGCATGGTTGACTTCTTCTCAGTCACGGTCCGGGCCTTCAAACTAGCCGCTCTCGAAGATATTTGCGAAGACTATGGACAGATGGCGGTTTACCTGGGGACAATCCCGGATCACCCCCATTGCTTTGATCTGGATGATCACCATCGCTTCATCACCGGTAAGCCGATGCTGGTTTGCGGCAATACCGCTGCCATGGTTCGGGATACCCGTTTCGGCAAGCATTTCCGGGTGGAAGGGGACCAGAGCGTTCATTACGGCCCTTTTGGCTGTGCACCTGCTGCAGGACGTGATGAGGATGAGGGGCGCGCCGCAGGTGCCTGTTGTTGAAACGGGCCGATCTTGCCGCGGATGCTTTGTCTTCGGCCGGGCCGCGTAGCTTTACTATGGCGTTCCGGTCTCTTCCTTGCCCCGGCGCCAAGCTTGGCCCGTTTCATTCTTCTTCTTTGCCCCCGGCGGCTCGCCTGTCCCGTTTCATTACGTCGGCTCCCAATAGTTTTTAGATTTTTTCCTTGAATATTAAGGATTTGCAGTCGATAATGTGAGTTGTTGGCTGAACAGCATTGATGAGTGATCTCGCAAAAGGGACTTTAACGGATGACGTCCAACAAAGAACCAGATTCCCCGGAAGTTTCTGAAGATCAGGATGACTACTGGGGCAAGCATAACGAGCTGGAAGAAAAGGGCATCAGGCTTTTCACCCAGGTCATTTACCGGGATTGGTGCAAGGCATGCGGAATCTGTATCGCCTTCTGCCCCAAAAACGTTTACGGCCGTGACGAAGAGGGAAAGCCCGTAATCGAGCGGTCTGATGATTGTATCGGCTGTCTCTTCTGTGAAATCCACTGTCCTGATTTTGCCATCACAATTCAGGATCGTTATCCCGATCGCCGGAAGGAGGAGAGATGAGCGCCAAGTCTGCCGGTAAGCCGGTCCTTCTCCAGGGCAACGAAGCAATTGTTGAAGGCGCCCTGGTGGCCGGTTGCAGCTTCTACGCCGGTTATCCCATTACCCCTGCGTCAGAGATCATGGAGTTGATGTCGGTACGGTTGCCCCGCCAGGGCGGTACTTTTATCCAGATGGAAGATGAAATTGCTTCGATGGGAGCGGTGGTTGGCGCCTCTCTGGCCGGGGTCAAGGCGATGACAGCCACCAGTGGCCCGGGCTTTTCCTTGATGCAGGAGAATTTGGGCTATGCCTGTATGACTGAAGTGCCTTGCGTGGTGGTCGATGTAATGCGGGGTGGCATGTCCACCGGCCTGCCGACCAGTCCGGCCCAGGGTGATGTGATGCAGGCCCGCTGGGGCACCCATGGCGATCATCCGATCATTGTTCTGGCGGTATCCAGCGTCAGAGATTCTTTTACAATTACCGTTCAGGCCTTTAATCTTTCCGAAAAATACCGGGTGCCGGTGGTTTTGTTATCGGACGAGATTGTTGCCCATACCCGGGAATCCATAATTCTGCCGGACACCGATGACATCGAGGTTATTGACCGGATAGCCCCGACCGTTCCCCCGGAATGGTTCCAGCCATATGAAGACAACAGCCGCGGGGTGCCGCCCATGGCCGCCTTCGGTTCCGGTTATCGGCATCATGTTACCGGTCTTGTCCACGATACCCACGGTTTCCCGACCGAAAAGCCCAAAGAGGTTGAAGATTTCATGAACCGCCAGTTCCGGAAGATCACCAACGGCGCTTATGAGATCCAGATGACCAGAAAGCTGATGCTTGATGATGCCGAGATAGCGGTTATCGCCTATGGCTCAGTGGCGCGCTCTGCCCATCGGGCCGTGCTCAGGGCTCGGGAAAACGGCATCAAGGCCGGGCTGCTGCAGTTGATTACCCTCTTTCCATTTCCCAAGCGGGCGGTTGACCCGGTCTTGAGGCAATGCCGGTCGGTGCTGGTGCCGGAAATGAATATCGGCCAGATTAGCCGTGAGGTTAAACGGGTGAATCAGTCGGCCAAGGTAAGCAAGCTAAACAAGATGAATGGCCAGGGCATAACCCCGGATGAGATTTATGAAGAACTTTCCAGGATGTGACAGGAGCCAGTGATGAATCTCGGAATTGCGGATCTGCGCAACAAGTATCTTAGGCATGACAAAAAGTTTCCCCACGTCTGGTGTCCGGGCTGCGGGATCGGAATTGTCATGGGCGCCCTGATCAGGGCGGTGGAGCGTACGGGCCTGGAGCAGGACGAAATTGTCCTTGCCTCCGGGATCGGTTGTTCGGGCAGGATGCCGGTCTATGTTGATTTCAACACCCTGCATACCACCCATGGCCGGGCCCTGACTTTTGCCACCGGCGTTAAACTTGCCAAACCGGAACTGACGGTGCTTACCGTGATGGGCGATGGTGATGCCACCGCCATCGGCGGCAACCATTTTATCCATGCAGCCCGCCGTAACCTGGACCTTACCGCGATCATCATCAATAACCAGATATATGGCATGACCGGTGGCCAGTTTTCGCCGACCACGCCTTACGGGGCCAAGGCGACAACCGCCAGCTATGGCCATGTGGAGCACGCCTTTTCCATTGCCGAACTGGCGGTTACGGCCGGTGCCTCATTCGTGGCCCGGGGTACAGTCTACCATGCCAGGCAACTGGATCGCCTGATTGAAAAGGCGATTAACAAGACAGGTTTCAGCGTGGTCGAGATAATTTCCAATTGCCATGTGCAGTATGGCCGGCGCAACGAGATGCCCGATCCGGTAACCATGATGAATTGGTTCAAGGATAGTGCCGTACCGGTTGAGAAGGCTGCTAAAATGTCGGATGAAGAACTGGCCGGTCGCATTCCGGTCGGGATCCTTACGGATATTGAAAAACCGAACTATCTCAGACAGTATGACCTGATCCGTGAGCGGGCTGCCGAGAATAACAAGAAAAGTTGAAGGATCTGATGACTCCCTGGAAAGACATAGCTGACGACCGATATGAGATTCGCCTGAGTGGTTCGGGTGGGCAGGGGATTATCCTGGCCTCGGTGGTGTTGGCCGAGGCGGTTGCCGTCCATGAAGCCTTGCAGGTCAGCCAGACCCAGAGTTACGGACCTGAAGCGCGCGGCGGCAGATGCAAGGCCGAGGTGGTGATCAGTGATAAAGAAATAGATTACCCCAAGGTTCTCCAGCTTGATATGCTGCTGGCCATGAACCAGGAGGCCTGCGATTCATATTTTTATGACTTTAAGCCAAACGGTCTGCTATTGGTGGATTCCACCTTTGTGGAGCAGGTTCCTACCAGTCGCTCCATTGCCATTCCGTTTACCCGGATTGCCCGGGACGATATCGGCAAAGTGATGACCGCCAACATGGTTGCCCTTGGCGCTATTGCTGCCGTCTGTCCCCTGATTACCACCAAAAACATGGAAAAGGCCGTCATGTCCAGAGCCCCCAAGGGGACAGCGGATATTAATCGCAAGGCTTTCAAGGCCGGGGTGAAAGCGCTTAAAAAGGTGGATATTTCGCGGCTGCCAAGATCAATAACCCCGGAGGATGAAGATGAGCTTTAGGGAGAGATACCACGGGTCGATTCAAACAGGGTTGCTGCTTGTCGGCGACCGGTTAGCGCCTTTGTCTGGTGAATGGACCGACTTCATTTAATTAAGATGGGTTGCATGGAGATATGAAAACGGAATCAAGAGTAATAGCGGCATCCATTTTCATGGGATTGTTTGTCTGGTTTGCCGATGCCGTATTTGATTATCTTCTTTTTTACGAGGGAACTTTTGCAGAGTTGCTATTTCTGGAGGTACCCGCCCATGAGATCTACATTCGTGTCCTGATATTGTTATGTTTCACCGTGTTTGGCATTATTTGCGCCAGGTTGATAAAAAAACAGCATGAGACGCAAAATGAACTGGTAAGTAGCTTGAGGTTCAGGGGAAGCTTGGTTGATACGATCCCGTTGCCTATTTTTTTTAAGGATTACAATGGGATATATCTTGGTTGCAATGAGAGTTTTGAGAAGTTTTTGGGCAAAGACAGCCATGATATTATCGGTAAGTCTGTTTACGATATTGCGCCGAAGGAGATTGCCGACAAGTATTATGAGAAGGACTTGGAACTTTTTAATACTCCTGGAGTTCAGGTCTACGAATATGACATGGTAAATAGCGCCGGTGAAAAACGAAAAGTGGTTTTTCATAAAGCAGCCTTTCTTGACAAAGACGGCCAGGTTGGCGGTTTGATCGGGACGATTCTCGATATTACCGAGAGGGAAAAGGCTGCCGCCGACAAACAAAGATTAATCAATGAACTTCAAGAAGCCCTGGATAAAGTAAAACTTCTCAGCGGCTTTATTCCCATCTGTGCCTCTTGTAAGAAAATTCGTAATGACGAAGGGTACTGGGGGCAGGTTGAGGACTATATCAGGGAACATTCCGAAGCTGAGTTCAGCCATGGCATATGCCCCGATTGTGCGAAGGAGCTTTACCCTGATTATGTGGAAAAATGAAAGATTTTGCGGGGAAGTTGGAGTCTAATATGTGCTTCAACAACCTAGAAGACTAAGCCCTAAATAATGGTCGTTCATGGACACCATCGATATAAAATATTGTTTCGGTTTCAAGAGAAAGCGGTTCGAATCGTTTGATCTCAAACTCGACCCGAAAACGCTGAAACTTCTGAACCGCTCTCATAAAGAATTGCCGGAGTGGACCCTGCTCGACTACCATAAATGTCCGCATTGCCCCCTGGATGGTCTTGAAGTTGCCTATTGTCCTGCCGCGGTTAGCATTATCGATCTGGTCAGGCGTTTTGACAATGTCGTTTCTTACGAGGAGATCGATCTGGAGGTAATTACGGCCGAACGGAAAGTCTACGAGCGGACGACTGCCCAGAGAGGGATAAGTTCTTTGCTGGGCCTGCTGCTTTCGACCAGCGGTTGCCCCTATACTGCATACTTCAAGCCCATGGCCCGTTTTCATCTGCCCCTCTCCTCACCGGATGATACCCTCTTTCGGGCTACCGGCATGTACCTCCTGGCCCAGTATTTCCTGAAAAATGATGGGAAAGAGACTGGCTATGGGCTGGATGGTTTGAGCAAAATTTATGAGAACCTGCATAAGCTCAACATTACTTTGGCCAAACGTCTTAAAGATGCAACCAACAATGATTCATCCATCAATGCGGTGATTGTTCTTGATGTCTTCACCCATACATTGCCGACCGGTATCAAGGAGCAACTGGAATCACTCCGGCCTCTTTTTATATCTTATCTCTCCGGTTACTCTGACCAGCTTGCGGAGAATGACTGACTAACTGAAAAGCCCCTGCTAATCTATGGATCTAGATACCGGCTGCAATCTTCACGACTTTGAAGCGAACTTCAAGATCTATCATGAATTGATGCGTCACAAGATTCATGATGTGCTGCTGGTTTTTACCCCCTATGATGCCTTTATCATCGAAGAGGACGGCAGTCTTTCCTCCCGGGTGGTCAATGAATACCACGGGTTGAATCTCAGTCATCCACCGAGAATGAGCCGGGCGGCTTCCGGGCGGGAGGCGATTGATCTGGTCCGGGAGAAGCATTTCGATCTGATCATCACCATGCCGCTGGTCGATGATATGGACGGCTTCGCCCTCGGCCGGGAGATCAGAAAAATCAGGCCCGATCTACCGGTAATTCTTCTGGCCCATAATCTTCGGGGGATTTTCCCCCTGTCAGACGATATTGATCGCAGCGGCATCGATTCTATCTATGTCTGGTCCCACGACCCGGACCTGCTCCTGGCTCTGATCAAGAATGTCGAAGATCGCCTGAATGCCCCCGATGATACCCGGCGGGCCATGGTCCGGGTCCTGCTGCTCGTTGAAGACTCCCCCCATTATCTTTCCTACTTCCTGCCATTGCTCTACAAGGAAATCATGGCTCAGACCCAGGCGGTGCTCGATGAGAGTCTGAATGAAGATCATCGCCTGCTGAAAATGCGGGCCCGGCCGAGAATCCTGGTGGCGGCTAACTATGAAGAGGCGCTGGTTATTTACAACACCTATCGCCCTTATCTGCATGGGGTGATTTCCGATAGCCGTTTCCCTAAAGATGGCAAGATGGATGAGCGGGCCGGTTTGAAACTCATGCGGCGGATCAGGAAGGAAAACGCGGACCTTCCCCTGCTGATGTTAAGCGCAGAAACAGCCAACAGGAAAAGCGCTCTGGGGATTCCAGCGATTTTTCTGGATAAAAATGAAGATAACCTCCTGGCCGGGCTGCATGATTTTTTCCTGGACCATCTGGGGTTCGGAGATTTTGCCTTCAGGTATCCCGACGGCAGGTATATCGGCAGGGCCAGAAATCTGTATGCCTTTGAGAAGCTGCTCGCCAAGATTCCCGATGAATCGCTGACCTTTCACGCCTCTCGCAACCATTTTTCAAACTGGATCATGGCGCGTTCGGAGGTTGCGGTCGCCTCGAAAATGAGGCAGGCCAAGGTGGCTGATTTTGCCGATGTCTCGGCCCTGAGGGGCTACCTTATTTCCTGCGCCAGATCGCTCAGGAACTTGAGGCAACAGGGGGTAGTGGTCAGTTTTTCCAAACAGGATTTTGATGCGGATATTATGGATTTTGTCTCCATCGGCACCGGTTCTATGGGAGGGAAGGCCCTGGGAATTGCCTTTATGGCGAAAATTTTCAGGGAAAGCGGGGCGTCGTGCCGGATCGATGGTCTTAAGTTTCGGATTCCCAAGACCCATGTTATCACTACCAGCGCCTTTGATGAATTTGTTGAAGCCAGCAACCTGAGAAGGTTCCGGGAAGAGGGCTCGGACCAGGAGATTGCTGCCGCTTTCCGCAAGGCGCCGTTACCCGGTTGGCTGGTCAAGGCCTTGACCACGATCCTGAAGCATGTCCACTTTCCCCTTTCGGTAAGATCCTCCAGCATCATGGAGGATGCCCGGTCCCGGCCTTACGCCGGTCTTTATTCGACCTTCATGATCGCCAATGATCATCCCGATTTCAAGACGCGCCTTAAGCAGCTTCTTGATGCAGTGAGGCTGGTCTATGCCTCGGCCTTTTTTGCCGGGCCCCGCGCCTTTGCCAGGTCGGCCCGCCAGATAGGCAAAGATGGAATGGGGGTGATGATCCAGGAGCTGGTCGGCAGCCGGCATGGCGATTATTTTTACCCGGCTGTTTCCGGGGTGGCCATGTCCCATAATTTTTATCCGGTCGGCAAGATGCGGGGGGATGAGGGGGTGACCCAGATTGCCCTCGGTTTCGGTAAGACTGTAGTGGAGGGCGAGCAAAGCCTGCGCTTTTCACCGCGCTATCCGGAATCGTTGCCGCAGTTTTCAACTGTCGAGGATATGCTGGCCAACTCCCAGCGCTTCTTTTACGCGCTGCGGATGAGAAATCAGAATAGTGCTATTTCCCCGGCGAACTCAAACCTGCAACGGCGAGAGATTTTTGATGCGGCCTCCGAGGCGCCGTTCAGGTATCTGGCCAGTTCCTACCTGCCGGAAGAACACCGGATCAGGGACGGGTTGTCTGGCGGTTCACCCGTTTTGACCTTTGCCGGTTTGCTCAAATATGATGCCGGACTGCCGGTAATGATTCGCGATCTTCTCCAGATGGGCAGGAAGGCGATGGGCTGCGATGTGGAGATCGAGTTTGCCGCCGATCTTGACGGTAACGGCCATCTTAAGGAGCTGTGCCTTCTGCAGATCAGGCCCATGGTCACTGGTAATGAGCAGTATGAGGTCAAAATCTTGCCCCGGGAGAAGGAGCGGGCTTTTTGCTATTCTGAAAGCGCTCTTGGCCATGGCCGCAGTGAAGATATAACCGACATAATCTATGTGCGGCCGGAGTTGTTTGAAGCGGGTAAAACCGGAGAAATTGCCCTGGAGATCGGGCGGCTTAACGGCAAGCTTGTCAAGGAAGGGCGCCCCTATCTATTGATTGGGCCGGGAAGATGGGGGTCGTACGACAAATGGCTGGGAATCCCGGTGAAATGGCAGGATATCAGCGGGGTGCAGGCAATGGTGGAATTGCGCACCGAGCAGCTTAAGGTGGAGCCTTCGGAGGGCACCCACTTTTTTCAGAACATAACTTCCCTGGGTATCCATTACGTGACCGTGACAGAAGGAGTAGACCTGCTCGACTGGCAGTGGCTGGCTGGACAGAGAGCTATCGAAGAAACAACTTTCCTTCGCCATGTCAGGCTGGACCGGCCGTTCGTTTTAAAAGTGAACGGCCAGGATTCCCGTTGTGTAATGTATGAATCAACAACCGCGGAGACAGATGATGAGTGATCTGATGGAACTTGTTAAAGGCAGGGACCCGGCCCAGAATGAATTTCACCAGGCGGTCCAGGAGGTCGTCGAAACGGTGAAGCCGGTGTTGGACCGACATCCAGCTTATCGCAAGGAGGCGGTCCTGGAGCGGATCGTTGAACCGGAAAGAGTGATCATGTTCAGGGTGCCGTGGCTGGATGATCAGGGCCAGGTCCAGGTTAATCGCGGTTTTCGGGTGGAAATGAACAGCGCCCTCGGTCCGTATAAAGGCGGGCTCAGGTTCCATCCTTCGGTCAATCTGGGGATCATGAAGTTTCTTGCTTTCGAGCAGGTATTTAAAAATGCCCTCACGACCTTGGCGATGGGGGGAGGCAAGGGGGGCTCGGATTTTAATCCCAAGGGCAGGAGTGACCAGGAAGTGATGCGGTTCTGCCAGTCGTTTATGGCCGAGTTGTTCAGGCATATCGGCCCTAATACCGATATCCCGGCCGGTGATATTGGCGTCGGGGCCCGGGAGATCGGTTATCTGTTCGGCATGTATAAGAAGCTGGCCAATGAATTCACCGGCGTCTTGACCGGCAAGAGTCTCGACTGGGGGGGCAGCCTGATCAGACCGGAGGCAACCGGTTACGGGTCCGTCTATTTCGCCGCCGAAATGCTGGCTACCCGGGAGGACAGTCTGGAGGGCAAGACCTGCCTCGTTTCCGGTTCGGGGAATGTGGCCCAGTTCACGGTGGAAAAGATCATCGAGCTGGGTGGTAAGGTGCTGACCATGTCTGATTCATCGGGGTACATTTTTGATGAACAGGGCATCGATTGCGAGAAGCTTTCATTTCTCATGGAGCTTAAAAACATGCGGCGCGGCCGGATCGAGGAGTACCTGGCGGCATATCCGGAGGCGGTCTACACAGAAGCTGAGCCGGGCAGGGAACATAACCCGCTCTGGGATCACCAGGCGGACTGTGCTTTTCCCAGTGCGACGGAAAACGAGATCAATGGCCAGGATGCCCGGAATCTGGTCGGTAACGGCGTTTTTCTGGTCTGTGAAGGGGCCAATATGCCGTCAACCCCTGATGCGGTCGATGTCTTTGTCGACAACAAGCTGCTGTATGCCCCCGGGAAAGCGGCCAATGCCGGCGGGGTGGCAGTGTCGGGCCTCGAGATGGCCCAGAACAGTATGCGGCTTAACTGGCCCCGGGAGGAGGTTGATGGGCGACTGAAGATCATCATGAACTCAATCCATCGTACCTGCCTGGATGCCTCGGCCGAATATGGCGACCCGGGCAACTACGTGGCCGGAGCCAATATTGCCGGCTTCGTCAAGGTGGTTAATGCCATGCTGGATCAAGGGCTGGTTTAACCCGGTAATACACAAGCTGAAGAGCCATATTTAAGAATGCTATCCAACATCATCAAAAAATAGCCACCCTCGATGTTTTGAAGGTGGCTACCGATATTTCCACTGTCAGTGTACTTTTTCTAACTAACGTATCTCGATTCCTTACTCCTGAAAGTCTTTCTTGACGTCTTCCAATCGGTACTTCCTTTGTCTAGCTGAATGAAAAGCTCCAGCGAGCCATCGCGGGATCGTTGCATTTCAATCCAGAACCCGTCGAAGCCGTCTATGCCACGATCAGGCAAGGTCAAAACGATCAAGGCTCATCACCTTGTTCCACGCCTCTACAAAGTCATGGACAAATTGTTCCTGCGAGTCCTCACAACCATAGACTTCCGCGACGGCCCGGAGTTGGGAGTTCGAACCGAAAATGAGGTCGGCCCGGGTGCCGGTCCACTTGAGCTCGCCCGTTGCGCGATCACGACCCTCGAAGAAGTCTTCGTCTTTCGAGGCCGCCTTCCACGTCGTGCTCATGTCGAGCAGGTTCACGAAAAAGTCATTGGTGAGCGTCTCCGGCCGCGTGGTGAAGACACCGTGCTGGGACTGGTCGAAGTTGGTATTCAGAACGCGCAT
>JBDLIW010000010.1:0-10278 GCA_039714695.1 Thermodesulfobacteriota bacterium
GCCTCAATCGTCGATGATTTTTTTAAAACCGTTGCCGGGATGAATTTTTACGATGACCGGACCATGACCACCCGTGAATTATTCGAGAAGTTTTTCCCCGGGCGCAGTGACGTTCATCGTCTGCTGATGGAACCGATAAGTTACGCCAATGGCTCTAATTTCAATGATCCGGCCATCACCTATGGGATAGTTTTCTCCAACTTCATGAACAAAGGTGTCTTTACCTTCAGTGGTGGTACCGATAAACTTATCGGCATGATGGTTGAAGAACTGGAAAAGAACGGGGTGACGATCTGCTGCAAATCTAAAGTCGAGCGCATTATCATCGAAAACCATAAAGTCGTGGGAGTTAATATTGATGGCCGTTTTATTGCCACTCCCAGCGTAGTTTCAAACGCAGGGATACTGAACACCATCGACGATCTGGCAGGACGCGATTCATTTTCCGATGAGTTTCTTGAGAGAATCAAGCCGGTAAAAGTAAACAACTCCAGTTGCCAGGTCTATATTGGCATCAAAGAGGGAGAAAAAATCGACGACATCGGCGATCTCCTGTTTACCTCTACCGCCCCCGAGTATGATGTAGATGAAATGCTCGACATTGAAACCAGGAGTCGCACTTTTTCTCTCTACTATCCTAAAACCAGACCGGGGCATGACCGCTATACGGTCGTTGCATCGATGAACGCCCGTTATGACGACTGGGCGAATCTGCCTGAGGATGAATATCAGGCAGAGAAAAAGAAGATGATAGAAAGAAGCCTGGTCGATCTGGAAAGATATATCCCCGATATCCGCCAGAAATGCGACTGGCTGGAGGCAGCCACTCCGAAAACTTTCCACCGATATACCCTGCACACCAAGGGGTCATCATTCGGCACCAAATTTGAGGGGCTGGATATTTCCCGATCCATCTTCAACGAAGTTCAGGGGCTTTTTCATGTGGGTTCGGTCGGAATCATCATGTCCGGCTGGCTTGGCGCAATAAATTATGGCGTTATTGTCGCTAATGATGTTGATGCCTATCTGAGAAGCTAGACAATGGCGGATTATAGTGAGGAGATCTACAAGAGAATCCCGCATCGCCCGCCTTTTTTATGGGTCGACAGGATCATTGAATTTACCGAGAATTCTATTCTTACTGAAAAACACATTCCTGAAGACCTTGATGTTTTCGCAGGCCACTACCCAGATCATCCTCTAATGCCGGGGGTTCTTCTCTGTGAAGCAATTTTTCAGTCTGGTGCTTTACTGATTTCCAAATTAAATGAAAGCAGCAGCCCCGATGATAAAAAGATTCCGGTACTTACCCGGATTATTAATGCCAAGTTCAGGAAAGAAGTTAAACCTGGGGACCTGGCTGCAATTTCTGTTAAATTCAAGGAGCAGGTTGGCCCGGCGATGTTTATGAAGGGCAGCCTGAAGGTTGACGGGAAAACCGCTGTTCAGGTTGAATTTGCCTGCGCCTTGGTGGAGGGGTAACTCAGATGGGCTTTCTTGCTGTTGAAGGAAAAACATACGTCGTTTTCGGCATGGCAAATCGTAAGTCCGTAGCCTGTGCGATCGCCAGGACATTACAGGAGGAAGGAGCTGAGATTATCCATGTCGTTCGCTCTGAGCAGAGGGTTGAAGCAGCCCAAAAACTCTTCCCTGAAGCAAAGGTTTTCATCTGCGATGTAGAAGACGAGAATAATATCGTAAGAGTTCGCGATGAAATAAGCGCAGAACTCAGAGACAAAAAACTTGCCGGCATAGTCCATTCAATCGCTTTCGCCAACTACTCCGAAGGCATGAAACCTTTCCATGAAACCTTGAAAAAAGACTTTCTCCAAGCGCTCGATATCTCCTGTTTTTCTTTTATTGCTATTGCCAATCATTTCAAAAACCTGCTGGCCGATGACGCCTCAATGATAACTATCTCTATCTCTACCACCAGAATGGCAGCCGAAAACTATGGCTACATGGGCCCCGTCAAAGCTGCTCTTGAGTCATCACTTTGTTTTCTGGCCAAGAGTTTTTCAGCCTTTTCAAATATTCGCTTTAACGCCGTTTGCCCGGGATTGCTTAAGACTTCAGCTTCAGCCGGCATCCCTGGTTATATTGACAGTTATCTCTTTGCCGAAAAGGCAACGCTCAGGAAAAAGGCCCTGGCTACCAATGAGGTTGCCGATGTCGCGGCTTTTCTTATGTCCAACCGGTCATCGGGAATCAATACCCAGACCATAGTGATCGATGCCGGCATGTCAGTTAACTATTTTGACTCGGATATCGTTACCAAGGCCATCGATTGATGAAATTCAACAACGTCTGCCTCAATAGTTTCGGCTATCAATTACCGCCCGGAGTCGTTACTTCAGACGACATTGAAGAGCGACTCAAGCCGGTATACGACAATTTGAAACTGCCGCAGGGCAGGCTTGAGATGATGTCCGGCATTAAGGAACGACGTTTCTGGGACAAGAACACCCGCCCCAGTGATGGGGCGGTAATGGCCGGCCTTAAAGCGATTAAAGCTTCCGGCATTGACCCATCCGAACTGGAATGCCTCTTTTTTACCGGTGTTTGCCGGGACATGATGGAGCCTGCCACAGCCACTTTTGTGCACCATCAACTCGGACTCCCGGGAAAATGCCTGGTCTATGATATATCGAATGCCTGCCTGGGCTTTCTTAACGGCATGGTGACTCTGGCCGGTATGATCGAACTTGGTTTGGTCAAAAATGGCCTGATCGTCTCTGCTGAAACCGCCGAAAACCTGGTGGAATCTACCATCGAAAATTTACTGAACGATCAGACCCTGACCCGGAAGAATATTAAAAACACCTTCGCCTCCCTGACCATCGGCTCCGGCGCCGTTGCTCTGGTAATGGGCGACGGTCGGCAACATGATACCGGTCATAAACTAAAATCGGCTTCCTATCGCGCCAACACCTCATATAATGATCTCTGTCGCGGCGGTAATGAGGGGGCAGCCGGCACTCTTATGGCCACTGATTCTGAAGAGTTGCTGAAAAGAGGGGTTGAAACCGCCCAGCAGACCTGGCTTGATTTCCTGGTTGAATCCGGCTGGGCTAAAGAGTCGATTGACCGGTTTTTCTGCCATCAGGTCGGCAGTGCCCATGCCAAATTGCTCTTTGAAAAGCTTGAGCTTGATCCGACCCGCAACTACGAAACCCTCCAGGTCCTGGGCAACGTCGGCTCGGTCTCGGCCCCGATTACCATGGCCATGGGTGTCGATGAAGGAATGTTGACAAACGGAGAAAAGGCCGCCATACTGGGGATCGGCAGCGGCATCAATTGTCTGATGCTTGGCATCCAGTGGTAAATAATAATTACAAATGATTAATTGAAATGTCTGTTAAAAACCCATACCCATTCAGAACCCGTAAGTTTGATATCGACGGCAACCAGCTTTCATATATCGATGAAGGCGAGGGCCCGGTTATTGTCATGCTCCATGGCAACCCCACCTGGTCATTCTTTTACCGCAATCTCATCCTGCTGCTGAGGGATCGTTACCGGATCATAGCCCCTGATCATATGGGCTGCGGTCTTTCCGACAAACCGCAAGATTATCCGTATCGGATGGCCGATCATGTAAAGAACCTTGAACTGCTCATTGATCACCTGCAGATTAAGAAACACTCCATGGTGGTTCACGACTGGGGCGGGGCAATTGGTATGGGCTACGCGGCCAATCACCCGGAAAGGATCGAAGCCCTGGTCATCATGAATTCGGCGGCTTTCCGTTCTACCCGTATTCCCTGGCGGATCGCGATCTGCCGCACCAAATTCCTGGGACCCTTAATGGTCCGCGGCCTGAATTTTTTTGCCAGAGCCGCTGTATTCATGGCTGTAAAACGTAAAATGGCAAAGCGTGAGAAAATCGGTTTCCTGGCCCCTTACAATAACTGGGACAACCGGATCGCCATCATGCGCTTCATAGAGGACATACCGCTTAACTGCCATCACCCTTCCTGGGAGTCCCTGATGCGGGCAGAAGGGGGGTTGGACCATTTTAAAGATAATCCCACTCTGATTTTATGGGGTGGTAAAGATTTCTGTTTTAACGATAGCTTTTTCAAGGAATGGCAACGCCGGTTCCCCAAAGCCCGCTCCATATATCTCGAAAACGCCGGCCATTACCTTCTGGAAGATGCTAACGGCGAAGTTGATCATCTGATAACCGGCTTTATAGATGAATATATCGGGTAAGCTTTTCCCCGTGAGACTGTCTGGATGGAAAACACCAATATCGCCCATACCCTGACCCAAGTAGCTGCCAGCCAACCAGAGATGGTAGGGGTCATTGAAAAAGTCGGCAGCGGTTATAAGAATCGGACCTTCCAGGAAATAGACACACACACCTCGGCCTATGCCCACGGCCTTGAATCCATCGGCATCAGCAGGGATGATCGTACCGTTTTAATGGTCCAGCCCTCCATGGATTTTATCTGTCTGGCTTTTGCCTTATTTCGCCTCGGTTCTCCGGTAATTCTGATCGACCCGGGTATGGGCTTCCGAAATCTCTTGCGCTGCATTTCGTCCGTTAAACCAACGGCATTTATCGGTATCCCCAAAGCCCAGCTTTTCAGACTGGTAAATCCTTCGGCTTTTTCGTCAGTAACAAAATCCGTATGCGTCGGACCTAACTTCGGCGTCCTGGGTAAATCTCTGAAGAATCTGGCCGATTTCAGCAAAGGTAATTATCCAACCAGGGAAACGGCCGAGGATGATCTGGCGGCGATAATCTTTACCACCGGCAGCACCGGTCCTCCCAAGGGCGTCCAATACCAGCACGGCAATTTCAGCGCCCAGCTTGAGCTGATCAGAGATTATTACCAGCTGACGCCGGGCGATATCGACCAGCCGGCTTTTCCTCTCTTTGCCTTATTCTCAACGGCCCTCGGGGCCTGTGCGGTGATTCCGGATATGGATCCGGCCCGGCCGGCCCAGGTTAACCCCAAGTTGTTCGTTAAATCCATCATTGATCAAAAAGTTACTTATTCTTTCGGCTCCCCGGCCATCTGGAATGTGGTCAGCCGCTATTGTCTTGATAAAGGCATCAGGCTTAAGTCCTTGCGGCTGGTGCTGATGGCCGGAGCGCCGGTTCCCGGTGAACTTGTCGAGCGGGTCAAACGGATTATTGCTGAAGATGGTGAAATTCATACCCCCTATGGCGCCACCGAATCTCTGCCGGTAACCTCGATCAGCGGCAGGGAGATAGTGACCGAGACCTGGCCCCAGAGCAGGATAGGCAAGGGGACTTGCGTTGGCAAACCTCTACCTGGGATCGACCTGAAGATCATCAAGATGAGCGATGGCCCCATAAAGGACTGGTCTCAAGTTGAAGAGTTGCCGCTCGGCGAGGTTGGTGAGATCGTGGTCCGGGGTGGGGTTGTTACCGCTGCTTATTATAATAATGCCACCGAAAACGGACTTGCCAAGATCCAGGACAACTGCACCTTCTGGCATCGAATCGGTGATCTCGGTTATCTGGACGAAGAAAACCGCCTCTGGTTCTGCGGCCGCAAAGCCCATCGGGTTGAAACCGCTGACGGAGTCATGTTTACCATTACCTGTGAGGCTATTTTTAATGAGCATCCGGCCGTATATCGTTCGGCTCTGGTAGGGGTGAAAAAAGATGCCGGTAAAGAGATTCCGGTCATGATTGTTGAGCCCATCTATCGTTGTGATCAACAGGAGTTGATCGCTGGACTGCAAAAATTGGCCAAAGGAAGTGTTTTGACCAGTAACATAGAACATTTTCTGGTTAACGATGCGTTTCCGGTGGATATCCGCCACAATGCCAAGATTTTCAGGGAAAAACTGGCGGTCTGGGCGACCGAACAGCTTGGGATGGATTCAGCATGAAAAGGGCTATGGTTACAGGCGGCGGTGGCTTTGTCGGCAAGGCTTTAACCAAAAGCCTTCTCGATCAGGGAGTCGAGGTCGTAGTGGTTGGCCGTAATAATTATCCTGATCTCGATAAACCGGGTATTACTCTCTGTCGAGGTGATATCAGGAACGGTGCCTTTGTGGAAGAAGCCAGTCGTGGTTGCGATACCGTTTTCCACGTAGCGGCCAAGGCCGGAATCTGGGGGGAGCGCGACGATTATTTTTCAATAAACGTAACCGGCACGGAAAATGTCATCAAGGCCTGTCGCAAAAATGCGGTAAACAATCTGGTCTACACCAGTACCCCAAGTGTAGTGTTTAACAGTGGCGACCTCTGTGGGGCTGGAGAATCCACCCCTTACGCGAACAAGTTTCTCTGCCATTATGCTGAGACCAAGGTCCTTGCAGAAAAGGCAATTCTGCAGGCAAACTCTCCGGTTCTAAAGACAACGGCGCTTCGCCCTCATCTTATCTGGGGCCCTGGAGACACCAATCTTATCCCCCGTCTGGTAGAAAGAGGCAAAAATGGATTGCTCAAACAGGTAGGCACGGGTGAAAACATGGTTGATATTGCATATATCGACAATGTGGTCTCAGCCCACGTTAAAGCGGCGGCAAATCTCGAAACAAAAGGCAGTGCCGCAGGAAGGGCATACTTTATTTCCCAGGGAGAACCGGTAAGTCTCTGGCAATGGATTAATGATTTCTTCGTTCTGGCAGGCATTCCCCCGGTCAAGAAAACGATCAGCTTTCGCAATGCTAAACTGGCCGGAGCCCTGATGGAAACGGTCTATAATATCTTCAATCTAAGCCGTGAACCGCTGATGACCCGGTTTCTGGCGGAACAACTTGCCCATTCCCACTGGTTCTCAATTGAAGCTGCAACCCGGGATTTCGGCTATCGTCCTCTCGTTTCCACCGAAGAGGGCATGAAACGGACCGCAGCCTGGGTTAAAGAGACCCGTCTATAAATATCCGATTTTGTTTCTCACCTGCTCCAACAATGTAGCTCTCCTGTAATCCTCCCTGAATGTTCTGATTAGTTGTTAGACAGATTATAATCGGAGATTTTTTTCCGGAGAGTGGTAGGGGATATATCGAGACGACGAGCTGTTTTTGAGATGTTCCAATCATTGCCAAGCAGCATTTTTTCAATATGTAATTTTTCCGCATCGGCCAATGTGATCGGGGCATTGGTAATGGCGGTTGGCTTTATTTTATGCGGTTCCGGCAGATTGATGCTTTCACAGGTAAGGATGCCATTGCCTTTTGCCAGAGCGACCGCCCTGATCAACACATTTTCCAACTCTCTGATGTTACCGGGCCAATCATAGTTGATTAACTGCTGCATTCCCTCATCATCAACCTTGGGGACATGACAGTTCATCTTTTCTCCTATTTTATTAAGCAGGTAGGGGACCAGGAGTACTATGTCTGATCGATGCTCCCTGAGAGGGGGCAAATTAACCGTGGCGACGGTTAATCGATAATAAAGATCCTCTCTGAATTTCCCCTGGTCGATCAAATTAAACATATCCCTGTGAGTTGCGGCAACAATTCGTGCCTTTAACTTTATAGGTTCGAGCCCGCCAACTCTGACAAATTCATCTTCCTGAAGTACTCTGAGCAGTTTCGCTTGTAAATCAACCGGCATATCACCGATCTCGTCCAGGAACAGGGTTCCGTCTTCGGCAAACTCCAATTGACCGATCTTTGTCTGGTCGGCACCCGTGAAAGCTCCCTTCTCATGACCAAACAATTCGCTTTCAAGAAGGGTAGGAACAACGGAAGAGCAATTGATTGCCACAAAAGGCTTGTCACCACTGTCCGCTTCGTGCAGAATACGGGCCGCCATTTCTTTGCCGGTCCCGGTTTCTCCCAGGATTAATACAGTCACCCTGCTTCTGGATAACAGGCCGAGCATCTTGTGAACCTCAAGAATAGTGGGATGCATCCCCACCATATCATGCTCTCTGACGGCCCCCCCTTCGACAATCGGCCTGTTTTCGGAGCCATGCACTTCTCCCGCTTTTTCGACCAGAGCCAGGAGATCTTCCAGGTTGATCGGTTTCCGGAGGTAATCAAATGCTCCGGCACGCATAGACTCAACTACGATGACGTTATCCATAGCGGCAGTCATGATGATAACAGCGGTTACCCCATTGATGGCGAGGAAATCAGGCAGGGCTATTACTCCATCCATGTCGGGAAGATTGACATCAAGCAGCACGATCTTCGCATTCATTTCAGCGGCCGTCGTTAATCCTGAAGATACCTTGTAGGCGGTTTTCACTTCATGGCCTGCAATTTCAAGCTGTAGCTCCAAGGTCCGGCAAAGGGCCTGGTCGTCATCAACTATGAGTATCGAAGACATATCTATAACCCCTTGAAAGGCAGGACAAAGGTGAAGACAGTACCTCCTTCCGCCATAATATCCACGTCGACGGTGCCGCCATGATGTTCGATTATTTTTTTAACATTTGCCAGCCCCAGCCCCGTACCTTCATGCCTGGTGGTGAAAAAAGGAGTGAAGACCTTCTTTAGCTGATCTGGAGGAATTCCCGGGCCGTTGTCAGTAACAGAGATTGAATACCATTCATTCCTGATGCTATCGGGAAAACCCGTGATTGAAATGCTGCTCTCCTGTGGCGACCAGTAAATGGCATTTGTTATAAGGTTTGTCAAAGCCCTTTCCATAAGTTCGATATCGAAGGACAACTGCTGCTCACCAAGACCATCATTAATTTCGATAAAAATGCCTTTTTGACCAGCCTCCTTTTTATGCAATTTCACCACGTGTTCAGCAAAAGACCTGAAAGTGGTCGAGGAAGGTGCTAATTTAAGCGGTTTACCGAAATTCAACAGATCATCAAGCATAACCTCGAGCCTTTCCGCCTGCGACAGCACCAACTCAGCCATTTCAGCATACGCCGGATCATCCGCAACTTTTCTGACCAGAGCCTGGGTGTTCATTTTGATAGAGGAAAGCGGATTACGCATTTCATGGACTATGCTTGAACTAAGAGAGCCCACGGCTGCCAGAGAGACTGCATTGGTAAGACTTTGCTGGGTAACCGAAAGCCGATCGAGCATTTTATTGAATGCCTTACTTACCTGTTGAGATTCTAATTCAGGAAACACGGGCATCCTTTCTCCCATATTGCCAAGGGAAACTTTCTGTGCGACCTGGGACATTTTCCTGAATGGTTTGGAGATAGCCTGAGAGGTTCCAAGAGAAAGGAAGAAGACAACGATAAGGACAACCAGCCCGGTCAGGGTCCCGGCAAAGATTGCCTTGTTAAGCAGGTAAAAGGCATCATCTTCATCAACTTCTGCGATGAGGACCCAGCCATAATCCAGCACAGGTGCAGATATGCCAAGGACCTTTACCCCTTGCCAGTCATTATAATTAAAGACCTGCCAGAAAGGGCCTTGCAGCAGTTCCTTGGGCATTGATCCTATTTTACCATGGACGTTTTTTATGCCGAAAGAATGAGAGAGGTAACGACCTTCATCGGACACCAGGTATAATTTGCCGGTGTGACCCAAATCTCCGGAATCACCAAGAATCCGATTTAGTGATTTTGTCATATTCAGCCTGGCGAATATATAGGCAAAAATATGGCCATCAGCATCGAAAACCGGTTGACCGATCTGTAACAGGACCTGGCCTTCTTTTCTTATCATGTCGGGATGGACGATGAAATTTTCACCGGATTCCATCCGCTTCTTTATCTGGTCAGGAGGACGATCAGGTTCTACTCCGTGATCAATAGCATTCGCAATGAGTTTCCAGTCTGTATCAAACGCGGCCAACAGTTCATAATTGGCATGTCCTTTAGCCAGTGAATCAATGGCCCGGTGCACGGCCCTCCGCGAGCTTTTAAATGTCATTGAATGGTCTTTCGGACAACTGCTCAGACCGGCATACAGGTATTCACTACGGGTAAATTTAAGCCATTCTTCCAACCAGATCAGTCGGGATTTTAAGGCAAAATTAAGGTGGGTAGTTTCTGAAGAGATTATGGCCTTGTGACCGAAATGGTGACTCTCCAGGGACATCACCAATAACGGAAGCAGGCCAATCACCGCCATCCAGAGCATTATTTTGTTTTTCAGGCTCAACCTGTCACCCCCCACTGTCAACTAAAACCGTAACCAGAAGTTACTATATAATAAAAAGCTATGCTTAAACAATTATTTAAATTGCCGGAAGATACTGAGGAAATGGCTTTATCTTTCTTTTACAGCTAAAAAAGCATGCTTGGGCAAGATGTTAATTGTTAAGTGCCATGACATCGTGGACAAAAAAATGTGCCACCACATCGTGGACAGTAAAAGTTCTTTGACAATCAAATAGCCACTCCATTCTTCTGAACA
>JBDLIW010000011.1:0-10225 GCA_039714695.1 Thermodesulfobacteriota bacterium
TCCCGGCACCCGGCTTGAGAGATATTCCTCCTGAATCGAAGGTAAGCCCTTTGCCGACCAGGAGCAGATTCGGCGCCTTCTTGCCGCCATTCCTGTATTGGAGAACAACCATCTTGGGAGGCAAAGCCGAGCCCTGGTTGACGCCGATAATGCCGCCCATCCCCATTTTCTTCATCGAAGCCTTTTCCAGCACTTTGCAGGTCAACAGGTCGTGCCTGCGGGCAAGTTCGCGACCAGCATCGGCGAAATGGGACGGAGTCCAGTAATTGCCCGGCTCATTGGCCATGTCCCGGGCAGCACAGGCGGCGAGGGCCGTAATCATCCCCCTTTTCACCCCTTCTCGGGCCGGACCTACCTTGGAGGTATGGAAAACTATTTCCTTGATCCGCACCGGTTTATCATCCGGATCCTCTTTTTTATACTTATCAAACCTGTAGGAACCAAGCAGGAGTCCTTCGGCCAATGCCTGTGACATATCTTCCGTTGAAAAATCAAGATCATCCGGCAGCTGGAGCCTGATCCGGCCTGCTTTTCTTTTGATTGCCGTACTACCGATCACTCCGCCGGCTCTACGGAAAATCTCATCTTCCGGTTTATCCTTGCCCAGACCGACAACCAGCACCCGGACCGCCTTGGCTTTTGCTTTGCCCTTTGCAACAGCCGGCAGGTAAAAAACCATCCCCTGTTCGGCCTTACCCTTGAAATCACCGAGGGAAAATGCCTGCTTGATATAGGTGGAGACCTTGCGGTCCGGACAGTGCGGGGCTTTTTTACCCTTCTGCTCCCGGACCAGATATACTATGGTATCACCGCCTCCGCCAACCAGGGGACGACTGTTTACTTTGATCATTTCCGACTCCAATCAGAATTATGGTTAAATAATGAAAAGACACATCTCAGGATAAGATTAGTTCAATTATCAGCATCCTGCAAACCCCCTTACTGACCCTGATCCACTGTCAAACGAGACGGCTGCAGATGCAAGGCGGCAAGTACGTTGATAATCCTTATGTGATATCAACGACTTGCCAACGCAGTAGATGCGGTCGCCTCGTTTGACCCGAAGGGCCCAAAATGTAGAACCAGATGAAGTTACTCAATATGTCTGTGTATCTTTTAACGGAAAAACAAGCTGTTACTCTGATACAAACATTTCTGGCAGTGGATCTGGGTATGTTTATGATTAATCTGTGCTGATATATTTTCGCCAGTTCATTATATTGATCTTATTATTGAAGCTGAAGTAAGTCGGTTTTTTTTACATTAATCCGGAGGTGTCCATTGTTAATCCAGCTATGCGTAGCAGTAGGACTGGCAATTCTGATTTCTACCATTTGCAGCGTCCTGGAAGCTGTACTGTATTCGGTCCCCAACGCTCATCTTGAAATCCTCAGGAAAAAAGGATCTAAATCTGCGTTGACCATGAAAGAGTTGAAAAGGGACATCCACGGACCAATCACTGCCATCCTCACCCTGAATACCGTTGCCCACACCATGGGAGCGGCAGTTGCAGGAGCCGCCGCAGCAGCAGTATTCGGAGATCATAACCTCGTCTGGTTTTCAGCCATTTTCACCCTGGCCATCCTGATCTTTTCCGAAATACTGCCCAAAACAGCCGGCGTGGCCTATAACAGGGAGCTGGTGCCCTGGGTCGCCGCTCCCCTAAAATTAATGGTGCTGTTCCTGAAACCGGCTATCTGGTTCTGCCAGGTCATCACCAGACTGATCCCACGCCATTCGAAAGAAAGAGTAACTTCCGCCGAAGAGGTCATGGCCATCGCTGCCTTGAGCCGCAGGGCCGGTGAAATTGATTCCCAGGAAGAAAGAGTCATCACCAATATCCTGGAACTAAAGGACAGGACTGTAAAAGAAGCAATGACCCCCAGAACCGTATCCTTTGTCCTTGACGATAAAATGCACGTCGGTGAAGCGGTACTCATCAAAGACAAATGGAATCTCCACAGCAGAGTACCTGTCTACAACAAGGAACCTGATAACATCACCGGCATTGTCCTCAGGAAAGACGTCCTGTCAACAGCCGCAGATGACATGGACAGCATGGAACTTTCCACCCTTGCCCACCCCGTCAACTTTGTTCCGGAAACCGCCCCTCTTTCCAGGATCCTGATGGATTTCATCAAAAAAAAGCAGCATCTTTTCGTAGTGGTTGATGAGTATGGCAGCATGACCGGCTTGATCAGCATGGAAGATATAATCGAAGAGATTTTCGGTCAGGAGATCATGGATGAATCCGACCAGATTAAAGACATGCGCGCCCTGGCCAAAAAGAAGCGCCAGGAAAACCAGAAAGGAAAACTTATTTAGTGGCTTTTGCTCTCAGGCCACCAAAAGCGAATATTCTTAAGTTGGAAACTTAAAGGCTTTTAAAGAAATAAGGGTGGCTGAGATGCAAGGAAGAGGTTGTTTTTAGTTATCAAGATAGCTACAGAGACCCTGTGAGCAGTCTGTTAAACTCAGGAAGAGACCTTTCTATCATCCAATCACTTTTAAGGAATAAGGGCGGCTAAGATGCGAGGAAGAGGCTGTTCCGCCTGAAAGAAGTGCCCTCGGGGTGCGCTGTAGTAAAGCCACGCGAAACAACCGATGACGAAGCAGATTGACCGCTATTATTTCTTAAATCAGAAGATTACGGCCAGGTAGGCCGTAAGTATTAGTACTATCAGCAGGTTAATCCCCACGAAATTCTTCAGCTTGACGATCCCCTCGAAATCTTCAAGGCACATCCGCCAGAGAATATACACCCCGGCAATCGACCCGTTGAGCATAAAAAATGCGGAAAGGATCTGGACCGGAAAATCCGGGATACTGAAAACCATATCCAGTAGGGGGGTAATCCCGAACTGCCGACCGATGGTCGGAATAAAATCTCCGATCCCCGCCGCAAAGTATGACATCCGGTAGATCAGTTCGCCGGTAAAGGCCATGGGAATAAGGATCGGCACCAAGGGGGAGAACTTACCGAACATGGGGTCCTGATTGATCCCGAAAAGTCTCGAACCAAATTTTATCAGCAGCATAACGACAATAAAGGCCACGACCAGCAACAGGCTGAAGGCCATGGTGTCGGGCAGACCAAGCCACGACTGCAGCTGAACGTATGGTTCCTTAAAGCGAAAAAACCTGGCCAGCTGCGAACCAATCAGGAAGGGCACAATGTAGGAACAGGTGATGTAACGGCCCTTGTTGCGGATCAGTTCCGAGTAAGGATTGCGCAAGAGAAGCTGCGGGGAATCCAGTTCACACAAGGGCAGGCAATGCCCGCAAACCAGGCAGTGCAAGTTGTTCTGGACACTGTAGGCACCTAGATAAACCGGACAGCCCCGTTTGTTTTCCACTCCCTTTTTACAGGCAAAATTTTCGCAGACCCGACACTTGTCGTGATCCGGCCTGAATTCGGTAATTGATAAGGTGGCCGCCGCCCCGCTTATCCTGCCCAGCGGGCATAGGTGCCGGCACCAGGCCTGACCCGGAAAGATCACCGCGAAAATGGCCGCTCCCGCCGTAATGGTCAGCACGAAAAGCGAGGTGCCGACCGGAGATTCATCGAGCCCGGCCACAACCTCGATCCAGATGATCAGGGCCAGCAGGAATACGGAAATATAGACCCCTCTTTTCTGGAGGAACGTAGGAACTTTCAGGTTGAGGGAAAATCCCCGGCGCTGCAGAAAAACCCCAAGACCGGGAAAGGGGCAGATACCACACCACATCCGGCCGACGAAAAACCAGCTCAGGACAATGGCGGGCCACAAGAGCCCCCAGGAAAGGAAGACGGCGATATTACTGGCCGAATCCCTGGGGCCGAACAGGCCAAAGATGACGACTACTATAAATATTACATCACCGGCAGTCCGCAGATAGGCGTAATGATGGCGGGCCGCCAGGAAACGCCTGATCCCGGGGAATATCCTGAACAGGTCGAGACGCTCTCCTTCATCGGAGGAGATCAGACTCTTAATGGCCTTGGTCCACCAGAGCATCTACGATACCTCCTCGAGGTTTACCTGGATTTCAAAGGGCTCATCGTCCCGCAGAATTATCAGGGTAACGGTATCGCCGATCTCATACTGTTCAAGCAGGTCGCGAAGATCGTTATAGTCTTCAACCTTGTTGCCGTTGACCGCGACAATAATATCACCAAGAACTATACCGCCGGAAACCTGGCGAGTCCCGCGGATACCGGCTTTTTCGGCCGCACTTCCTTCAAGAACATTTATTATCAGCACTCCGCGAATGTCCAGTCTTTCGGTAATACTGCGATTGGCCAGGGTCACACCGATCCCGGGCCTGATTACCTTGCCGGTCCGGATAATCTGCGGCACCACCCGGTTTACCGCCTCGACCGGTACCGCAAAACCTATACCGGCACTAGCGTCCGAAGGACTGTAGATCGCGGTATTGACGCCGATCAACAGCCCGGAGCTGTCGAGAAGCGGCCCGCCGGAATTGCCGGGATTAATAGCGGCATCGGTCTGGATCACCTCTCGGATACTACGGCCGGTAACCGCTTTGATCTCGCGGCCCAGGGCACTGACGATACCAGCCGTCAAGGTCTGGTCAAGACCGAAGGGGTTGCCGATAGCGAATACTTGCTGACCGACCTCCAGTGTTCGTGATTCCCCTAGCTTGATGGGATGCAATCGCTCGGCCGGGGCCGAGATCTTCAGAACGGCCAGATCTTTATCCGGCGCCGCGCCGACCAGAACCGCTTTCCAGGATGACCCGTCTGCAAGAGTTACTTCTACCCGGCTGGCGTCTTCTATAACATGAAAATTAGAGACGATCCGACCCTCGGTATCCCAGACAAAACCGGAACCGGTCCCCCGGGGAATTTCATAGGCATTGAGGCTGAAAAACCCGCGCCGGATCTCGATACTGTTGATGAACACCACCGAAGGAGCGGCGGATTTAAACAGGTTGATGGTATTCTCTTCAGCGGCAGCCAGATCTCCCCGGGGCACTACTACACGGGGCGTCGCTTCGGGGTCAAGGACCGGTGGCCGCATCCCCCGTTCGGTGAGCAGCCATAGAACGGCAACGACAAGAAAGAAAATAACAAAAGTAGACAGCCGGAATCTCGGCGGCGGATTATCGTACATCAGGTGCCCTTAGAGATTGAGAAGGAGCTTGGCGATAAAGAAATAACCGGACACGCCGAGAATATCGATGGCGGTGGTCACAAAGGGGCCGGTGGCTACCGCCGCGTCGATATCCATCCGGCGCAGGACAAGAGGCACGAAAGTGCCGATCGTCGAAGCGAGGGTCATGGCAAAGAGCACGGAAAGGCCGATAACAAGGCCGAAGTTGGCATGCTCACTATAACCGAAATGGGCCAGAATACCGAGACAGAGCCCATAAAAAGTGCCCAGCAACAGACCGACCCGCATCTCCTTGAAGATAACAACAGAGAGGGCCTTCATGTTTACCCGGCCGGTGGCAATACCCCGCACGACGATGGTGCTGGACTGGGTGGCAATATTCCCGCCCATACCCATGACAATGGGAATGAAGGCTGCCAGGGCAAGAACCTTGCCCAGTTCCTCTTCAAAAAAGGTAATAATGAGCACGGCCATGATTCCGCCAAGCCAGCTGGCAAAAAGCCAGGGAGCCCTGGTCAGGGCATTATCAATGGTGGATTTCAGGAGAATCTCGCGATCTTTACCGGCACCGGCCATCTGCAGAAACTCTTCGGTAGCCTCTTCGCGAATTACGTCAATAACATCATCGACGGTGACGATCCCCACCAGTTTATAGGATGAATCGACAACCGGCAGGGCCAGCAAATTATACTGGGCGACCACATGGGCCACCTCGCCCTGGTCGGTATCGGTAGTCACCGCCAGCACCTTGGGATTCATAATGTTTTTCAACAGCCGGTAAGAGGGGTGCATCAACAGTTCCCGGAGAGAGACGACGCCGCAAAGCTGCTCGTCATCCCCATGGGTGATATAGAGATAGAAAGACATTTCCATCTCCTCACTACGCTCCTGGACCTTGACGATGGCATCACCGACACTGAGCTCCTCATTGAGGGCCATAAGATCAGGTGACATGAGGCCACCAGCCGTATCAGGCAGGAACTTCAGAAGCTCATCAACTTCTTCACGCTCTTCGCGCCCCATCAGGCGCCGGATTTCATCGGCAAACTCCGCTGACATGGCTTCAAGAATATCGGCCGCGTCGTCGGGGGCCATCTCCTTGATGATATTAACCATGAACTGGGGAGTGAGGTTTTCGACCACTTCCAGCATGATCGCCTGATCGAGCTCACTGAGAAATTCGCCGACCATGTCGGTCTGGGCGATGATATTGAAGACGAAATCTCTTTCTTCGGGGACAAAATGACGGAAGACCCAGGCAATATCGGCCGGGTGGGTCTTGTTAACCAGTTTCATCAGGTTATCGACCGCATTTCGGCGGATCAGCCTTCGGGCGGTGTCTAGAATCACCATCCCTTCGTTGCCGATCAATTCTCTTTTGACATTGCTTTTCATGAATTTCGCCTAAAACTTTGGTAGTTTTACACCCCTGAGAACCTTATAATATAAAGGGAAAAACGCCTAAAGGTCAAGTTTAAAAGACTTCAGGAAAGTTGCTAACGACAACTATTTTTCTGGGAATAAAGGCCGTAATGATTCAGCGAGAGGGGTTGCCGACCCTTAAAGATACTCCACCGGGCCCCTCAATAAGCCGGAAGCCATATGGAGCCAGGACTAGAAAAAGCGGGCGGCCAAAGAGAAAAAGCTCTTCCGACTGCCGTTCCGGGAAGCTGTTCAGGAAAATATCACGAACAGCCAGATCGAGGCGCACCAGGGAAGAAAGCTTTTCCACAACCTCGACCGTTTTACTCTTTGCGCCGGTAAGCAGATCGTTAAGCAATTCATAGGAACATTCATCATCCAGCTGCTGGATCAGGGAAAGAACCGGATCATCGACAGCCAGCAAATCACGCCTTGTCAGCAGGTCTTTCCAGAGAACATCTTCCAGCGGAGCGGTATCCCGGCAAAAGAGCAACCGACACTCCAGAGGGCGAGTCCCGTAAATAGAACAACCCCTCTCAGCCTGATCAAAAAAAATGCAGGCCCAGGAAGCGGACTGGCCCCGTACTTTGAGAAACTCACTCCGGCTGGGCAGGATTTCGTCTTTAAGGGGATCGAGGGCAGGCTCAAGATATCGAACCGCGACCAGCTGGCGGATAGACAGCACTCCCTCGTCGAGCATGGTCCGGTCCTCACCATGCAGAGCCGGGCCACCCTGCCGACAACAGGTCCCGCAACGGCGGCACTCTGTCTTGCCACTGTTCCCTGCTTGACTATGCCCCTTATTTTCCGCCATTTAACCGCCCCTGGCTGCTGACTTTTCAATAAATAATGGGCCGCACCTAACACCACATCAAATAATTGGCAACAAATCTCGGTAAGGCTCGGGTAAATCTATGAAAATTGTCGTTTATTTTGTTGTCCAATGGACCTTTTTACTGTATATAAAGGGCCCGTTTGCCAAGGAAGCGGAAAAAGATGCCAATGTCCCGTTCGATCCTGGCCGTCAATTGCACACCGGGTTTAATCTCAGAATCACACACAACAGGCAGCACATGAGCAGCAAATTACAGAAAGAGGTCCAGCGACGCCGGACCTTCGGCATAATCAGTCATCCCGATGCGGGTAAAACCACCCTTACCGAAAAACTGCTGCTGTTCGGCGGCGCTATCCAGATGGCCGGCGCGGTCAAGTCCCGCAAAACCAGCAACCATGCAGTCAGCGACTGGATGGCCATCGAGAAGGAACGCGGGATATCCGTCACCTCCTCGGTGATGAAATTCGAATACCACGACTTTGATATCAACCTGCTGGACACCCCAGGTCACCAGGATTTCTCGGAGGACACTTACCGCGTCCTTACCGCGGTGGACAGCGCGCTGATGGTTATCGACAACGCCAAGGGCGTTGAGGCCCAGACCGAAAAACTGATGGAAGTCTGCCGAATGCGCAACACTCCGGTCATCACCTTCATCAACAAGCTGGACAGGGAAGGCCTCGAACCGCTGGATATCCTGGCCGAGATCGAGGAGAAGCTCCAGATCGAGTGCACTCCCCTCTCCTGGCCGATAGGCATGGGCAAGAACTTCAAAGGGGTCTACAATCTCTATCGTCAGGAACTGCAACTGTTCACTCCCAGCCAGGACACCCGCCCCCAGGACACCGTGGTGATCAAGGGACTTGACGATCCAAAGGTCGATGAACTGCTCGGCGCCGACGCCGATATACTCCGGGAAGATATTGAACTGCTTGAGGGGGCAGCCAATCCCTTTGAACTTGAACACTACCTGAAAGCCAGCCAGACGCCGGTCTTTTTTGGCAGCGCCATCAATAACTTCGGAGTAAAAGAGTTGCTTGACTCTTTTGTCGAACTAGCCCCGGCACCCGGGCCGCGCCCCACCGACAACCGGCTCGTCAATCCGGAAGAAACCGCCTTTTCCGGCTTTGCCTTTAAGATCCAGGCCAATATGAATCCGGCCCACCGGGATCGGATCGCCTTCTTCCGGATCTGTTCAGGTAAATTCACCCGGGGCATGAAAGTCCAGCACCACCGGCTGGGCAAAGAGATATCCCTGGGTAATGCCACCATTTTCATGGCCCAGGACCGCAGCAATGTGGAAGTAGCCTACCCCGGCGATATCATCGGCATCCACAACCACGGCACCATCAAGATCGGCGATACCTTCACCGATAAAGAACCGCTTAAATTCACCGGTATCCCCAACTTTGCGCCCGAACATTTTCGGAGAGTGATCCTCAAGAATCCCCTGAAATTAAAGCAGCTCAACAAAGGTCTGACCCAATTGGCCGAGGAAGGAGCGGTGCAGATGTTCCGGCCGCTCATGGGCAGTGATTTCATCCTCGGCGCCGTTGGCGTTCTGCAGTTCGACGTCACCATGGAGCGCCTCAAGACCGAGTATGGTGTGGATGCTATTTATGAACCGATAAATTACGCCACCGCCCGCTGGGTTAACTGCGACGACCGCAAGAAACTTGATGCCTTTCAGGCCAAGTACCAAGCCAACCTGGCCCTGGACGCCGAAGGCCATCTATCCTATCTGGCCGACTCCAACTGGCGCCTGGAGCGCACCATGGAACTCTGCCCGGATATCACCTTCCTCAAGACCCGCGAATACAGCTGATTGCCTGCCCTGCACACTCCAGATCAGACATTTCTGTGAAAATTAACTTTATACAGAATCTATGCGCATGCGCATTCCCCCCTATTTGGCTATAGCTGTAACACAGCACCTCCATCAGGCATAAAAACATCTGGGTTTTGAGCAGACAAGAAGTTAGTGTATTTTAAGCAAAAAACAAAATGCGCCCGGACAATAATAACCTCGTTATAAATTCAGGAGAGATTTGTGTCAGAAAAAAAGAGAATAGCCCTTCTTATTGATTGCGATAATGTGAGCCACAATTCCATAGAAGGCGTCCTGGAAGAGCTTGCAAAATATGGCATGGTAAACGTTCGTCATGCTCACGGAGACTGGAATAATCCATCCTTGTCGGGCTGGATTGATAGGTTACATCCTCATGCCATAAGACCCATGCAGCAGTTTGCCTACACAAAGGGGAAAAATGCCACAGATTCAGCAATGATTATTGACGCAATGGATTTGCTTTATAGTAGGAGTATAGATGCATTTGCATTGATGACTAGTGATAGTGATTTCACCCCTCTCGTACTAAGAATTCTTGAAAGTGGGCTGCCTGTTTATGGGTTTGGAGAAAAGAAAACGCCCCAACCCTTCGTTGATGCTTGCTCGCCATTTATTTACACGGAAAATCTCGTTCATGAGAAAGAAGAAGCAACGCTGTCCCCCCAACCGGTAAAGAAAAACCGGAATGACCTGAGAGGCGATACTGCACTGACTAAGTTGCTTCGAACCGCTGTTGAGCAAACTTCAGAAGATGATGGCTGGGCTCACATGAGCAAGGTTGGCCACTATATATCAAACAACAGCTCTTTCTCCTCTATAAATTATGGCTATAAAAAGCTTGGCGACTTAATAAAAGCAAGTGAATTGTTTAATGTGGAGATGAGAAAAGACGGAACAGCTATGTATATTAAGGATGTGCGCAAGTAAATTGCTAACAAGTGTGCCAATCAGTACTCTCGTAATTCGCCTCAGACATTATCTTTGGAGAGTGTCATGAATCTT
>JBDLIW010000012.1:0-10095 GCA_039714695.1 Thermodesulfobacteriota bacterium
CGAACAAACCTATTGTTTTACTCTGTAAGTTCAACTACTTACCAGACACAAACAACAAGTGGCACAACCCTTGCTATCAGTATATGAGTGAAAACAGACTAGACAGGAATGCAAATGACCCGAGAACACATCCTCTTATTTGAAAATGAAAAGGGACTGAAGAGGATCATGACTCTTTTATTGCGGCAAGCCGAAATGAGAGTAACAAGTGCCGACAGAGCGGACAGGGCTCTCGATATTATTCACTCGGCCCATGCTGGAGAAGATGGAATAAATGTAGCGATCATTGATCTTTCATATCCATATCCGGAAGGAGAAAAACTGCTCAGACAGCTCCAGGAAAAAGAGAGCAACCCACCCACTATCATCATCACTCAGTACGGAGAGGAAAGCACCATATACACCGATAGTGGTGGTTGCAATTTATCCCTGCTGCCAGCACCATTTGAGCCTACTGACCTGCTTAATAGCATAAAAAAGGCAACTTTCCAGACGGACTCAGGAAAGATTGCCGACAAACAACATAACCAGGAGGAAAAGCCATGAAGATCAGAAAGTTGATGTTGGGCATCCCGATTGCCCTATGCTCAGCACTGCTTATCTCATCCCTGCCGGGATGTGCAAGCAGCGGAAAAGATGGAGTAAAAGAATCGGCAATAAGCCGGGATATGGGCAAGCAAGCTGCTGCCAAGCAGGCTATGCCCAAGGCGGTAGGCAAAGTTCTCGGCATGTCCAACAAGGCAAAGACCATCACCATTGCCGACAAGAAACTTGGCAACGTAATGATCAAATTCAACGATGCCACCAAGGGTCTTGAGCATGCGAAAAAAGGGCACGCAGCAATCGTTAATTTCAAGGTTGTCGGGGGTGACAAGATCGCCACCGTTGTCAAACCAAAGCTGGCCAAACTGCCTAAAGGCGTCTCCGAGATTATGCCTGCTGAATTGGCAAAAATTATGGCTGCCAAGTCTGATTACCTGCTGGTCGACTCCAGACCAGGCAAACGCTATGCCGCAGGACACATCCAGACTGCAATCTCAGCACCTGTCCCAAAACTCAAGAAACAGATCGCCACTATCCTTCCCAGTGACAACAAAGACAAGTTACTGATCTTTTACTGTGGAGGGCCCACGTGAGGCATGAGTACAAAGTCCGCCGGTCTGGCGGTCAAAAATGGCTTCACCAATGTCAAGGTTATGCTCAAAGGTGCTCCCGGTTGGAAAAAAGCCGGTAATGGGCTGGTTGCCAGCACCAAGTTTGTAAAAGAAGGAAACATCGTACTGGTAGACCTGCGTTCAGCCAAAGCTTCTGCCGCAGGTCATATTGCAAGATCTGTTAACATCACCTTTGCCAATCTGGTAGATGCGGAAGATGACTTCCCAACCATGAAGTCACAAGCACCGATCGTCCTGTACGGTGATAATTCCGGACAGGTTAAAAAAGCCGCCAAGATGATCAAAGGCTGGGGATATAAGTCGATCTCTACTGTTGACGGTGGCTTTGCAGGCTGGCAAACGGCAGGCAACCCTGTTTCATCAGGCAAGGCTGCCACTGAGATTGCCTGGAAGTACAAACCGGGCAAAGGCGAGGTCGGTATAGAAGAGTTCAAGAAAACAGTTGCCGGCAAAATGCCGGGAAAAGTCATTCTTGATGTCCGGGGCCCGGCAGAAACCTCAGATGGACTGTTCGCTGACGCACTCAACATTCCGCTTGACGAACTCGAAAAGAGATTTGCCGAATTGCCCAAGGACAAGGAACTGCTCTGTCACTGCTCCACCGGAGCCAGGGCGGACATGGCAGTCCAGGCCCTGAAAAAAGCCGGCTTCAAAGCAAGGTTCCTGGTGGCCAACGTCGAATGCGAAGACGGGGAATGTGAAATAGCGGATTAATATCAATTAAATTCTGCTGTGAAGTTACCAGACAAAAGCAACCTACAGGGCCTGCGATCAAACCATGATCGCAGGCCCTGTTTTCTGTAAACCGGACCAACTTCTCCCACAACAAACCACAGTATTCCTGACTATCTTCTTGCCCAGCAAGGGCCTGATGTCTATAATGGGAAGACAATCGCAGTCCTCATTAACTATTATCGTCTCAGATCAAATATTGAATACTCGACAGGCTGGAGAAATACTGCCGGGATTTGAAAAAGGGACCAAGTCCATTTCAAATTCCGATGAAATTGCAACGCTGGCAGCCACAGCCTTCCTGCAGTCATGCGACAACGGCCAGGATGGAGAAACAATTTTTCTTGATCTTTTATTCGCCATGGCCCATGGCGATGATGAGAATATCACCCGCCCGGCCACCTCAATCCTCTACCACGAAATAATCGAAAAGCTTTGTGATGATTTCACACCCCACTCTGCCGGGACTGCCAACCAGGTCTTACTCTATCTCCTGACTAAAATCAGAGATACGCAAGCCGGCAAAGAACTGGATCAAATCCTGCGAGGAATCGGTTACCCGGACACCGCAGCCCTCACCAGTCGCCACCATAGCAGTCTGGAAAACAAACTGCCGGTCCCGACCCCCCCTGACGGGCCAATGATGGCCCTGATCCCTTCCCGGGTAACGGTAGGCGCCGATATTGCTATCACCTCAATCATTATTAACCGGCTCAGAACGTTTTATCCGGATTCCGAACTGATCATTGTCGGCCCCGGTCACATCCCGGAGATATTTTCTAATCTTCCCAATGTCAGCCACATTCCCTTCGAAATTAAGCGGGGGGGTAATCTTAAAGAAAGATTTCTCTTCTGGCCGTATCTATTCGAAAAACTAACCAGGAGATTCGCAAACATCCCGGCAGACAAAATTTTGGTGGTAGATCCGGAAAGCCGTCTTACCCAACTGGGGCTTTTACCTTTATGCGATCCTGCCAGGACCTTGCTTTTCCCTTCCCGCTCCCTGGAGATCCCCCACAAAAACGTTTCCCTCTCGGCCATAACCAATCACTGGCTCGATCAAATCCTTGGTGATAAAGGATTCCAGCACCCGAGTATCAATCCGCCCGCAAGCTCCTTAGGTAAGGCCGCCGGGCTATGCGATAATTTGAGAGAAAACGGCTGCCGGAAGATCCTGCTTGTCAACTTCGGGGTGGGCAGAGATGACCGGAAAAAGCTTTCCGCCGATTTCGAATTGCAACTTATTCTCCGAATACTCAAAAGAGAAAACACAATAATTCTGCTTGACATGGGCTGCGGTTCAGAGGAAAAAGTCAGGGCGGCAGAACTTGTCAGCCTTGCCGCACAGCAGGGTATTGTCACTAGCAGAGTAACTGATCTGTCAATCTCCGGCCAAGACCCAATGGTACACGGGCTGATCTCTGTCCGTTCATCAATCGGGGACTTTGCCGCCCTGGCGATGCAGGCTGATTGCTATATAGGCTATGATTCATGCGGACAGCATCTGGCAGCGGCTTCAAATACACCAACGGTGACGATTTTCGCCGGGCACCCCAATCCCCGGTTCATTGACAGGTGGACACCGCTGACCCGAGACAAAATTATTAAAGCAATCCCGGTTGAAACAGATAGACAACTGTACGGACCCGACTTCAAAGAAGTCATTGAAGCAGCATGCCGGGCCGTAAATGATTTTTTTGAAGAGGAACACTCTTGACTCACAAGATTTCAGAAGAAATGAAGGAAGCCTTTAGCCGATTCCCCGAGACCAATATCCTGGTAATCGGCGACATTATCATTGACCACTTCATCTGGGGGGGAGTCAGCAGGATCTCCCCTGAAGCGCCGGTTCCGGTAGTGAATGTCACCCATGAAAACCTGCTGCTGGGCGGGGCGGCCAATGTCCTCAATAACATCTATGCCCTGGGCGGCAAAGCCACCATGTGCGGAATAATTGGCGAAGACATCATGGGTGACAACCTCCTGGGGTTGCTCAAAGACCTTGGCTCATCAACGGAAGGTGTCATCCGCACCGATGACCGTCCCACCACGAAGAAAACCAGAATAATAGCCCAGCACCAGCAGGTCGTTAGATTCGACAGGGAAAAGACCAGCCCCCTCCTTGAAGAGACCGGCAAGGCTTTACTGGATTTTATTGACAACAATCTCTATTCATTCCAGGCGGTCATTCTTTCTGATTACAACAAGGGGATAATTACCTCCGATCTTATGGCCATGCTGAGGAGAAAATTGGCAGACAAACCAGAGATACCCGTAATCGTTGACCCAAAACCAAAGAACGTAAAAAGATTTACCGGAGCAACAATTCTTACCCCCAACAGCCACGAAGCAGAAAAGATGTCGGGTATTGAAATCACCAATGAAGAAGAACTTATCCGGGCCGCCCGCACCATTAGAAAATCACTGAAGACCGAGGCCCTGCTCATTACCCGCGGCGAGGCGGGAATGGCTCTGTTTGAAGGCGACAAAGACCCTTTTATAATTCCGACCGTAGCCCGTGAAGTATTCGATGTAACCGGGGCAGGCGATACGGTAATCGCCTCTCTGGCCCTTGGGCTCGCCACCGGGCTCTCCTTCAGGGATGCCTCGGTGCTGGCCAACAGAGCCGCCGGCATCGTGGTCGGCAAACTGGGAACGGCCACAACTTCACCGGAAGAAATCTTAGGAGTTTCTCCATGACCAGACCACTCAGCATGACATCATTCGGCCGGGGCGAGTACAAGACCGGAAAGAGGACCTGGACGGCCGAAGTGCGATCAGTTAACCACCGTTTCTGTGATATTAAAATCAGGATTCCCAGAAAATACGGCGCACTCGAGGAAAAGATCAAAAAAGAAATTTCCGCAGCATACAGCAGGGCCCATATAGATGTGAACATAAGTTACAGCGGCGAAGAACAGGGCGCCGTGCAACTGAAAACCGACCTGGATCTTGCCAGGCAATACCATGATTGCCTGAAAAGCATCAGCAGAGAACTTGCCCTTGATTCGGAACCTGATCTCTCAATCTTGTCCGGTTTCCGGGAGATAATAACGGTCGAAAGCCAGGAAGAAGACCTTGATGAAATCTGGAACTCCGGCATCCGACAGGCCTTGCAGGCTGCCCTCGAAGAATGCCGGAAGATGAGAGAAGCGGAAGGAAGTAACCTAAAGCAGGACCTGCAAGAAAGGCTTTCATTGATTAGCGGGGCAAGCGCTAAAATCGAGGAAATGTTCCCGCAACTCCAGGCAGAGAAAAAGACTGCCCTGGAAGAACGGCTGGCGAACCTGCTTAACGGGGTGGAAATAGACCAGGCAAGATTAGCGCAGGAAGTTGCGCTCCTGGCTGACAAGGCAGACGTAACCGAGGAACTGGTCAGGCTGAAAAGCCATATTAGTCAGTTCGGCAACTTTCTCGAGCTTGATGAACCAGTCGGCAGACGGCTTGACTTCCTGCTCCAGGAGTTCCTGAGAGAAATAAACACCCTTGCCTCAAAAATATCCAGCGCCCAGGTGGCCCACCTGGCGGTCGAATTAAAAAATGAACTCGAGAAAATGCGTGAACAGGTGCAAAACCTCGAATAGCGGAGAAGTTTTATGGACCAGCGCCTCATAAATATTGGCTTCGGGAACTCGGTCGTCGCCGGACGGGTAATTGCGGTTGTTCACCCAAAATCATCTCCCATGAAGAAGCTCCGGGATGAAGCCAGAGACCAGAAAAAAATCATTGATGTCACGGAAGGCAGGAGAACCCGGTCCATAATTATTACCGACAGCAACCACATAATCCTTTCATCTATCCAACCGGAAACACTGACCCAGCGTTTTGCCGCAGCCTCGCACACCGACCCCGGCACCACAGAGGAACAAGCATGAGCACCGGCCAATTATTTATTATTTCGGCGCCATCGGGAGCCGGCAAAACAACAATCCTCAAAGAGGTGATGAAGGACCTGCCGGCCTTGTCATTTTCCGTCTCCCACACCACCAGACCGCCAAGGGACGGTGAGGTCGACGGGCAGGATTACCACTTCATCAGTAAAAATGATTTTCTTAAGATGCGAGACGCCGGCGATTTTCTTGAGTGGGCGGAAGTCCATACCAATCTTTACGGCACCAGCCTGAAAGCGGTTCAGGATCAGTTGCAGCAAGGAACGGACGTAATTCTCGATATTGATGTCCAAGGCGCCAGCCAGTTACGAGACGCGAAAGAGGTTCAGCCGGTAACAATTTTCATCGCCCCGCCGACTATTGCGGAACTGCAAAGAAGATTGACCGGCAGAGCAACTGACAACGAAGAAACGGTCCGGCTCAGGATCGAAAACGCCGTCAGGGAAATGGACAGCATTGATCTCTACGATCATTTGATAGTCAACGACAAGCTGGCTGAAGCAATCGAAATGGTCAAAGCAGTGATCCTGGCGGAACGCAGTCGAGCCGGAAAAAACCTTTCGGGATCATTGATCCTTCCCCTAAAAGGCTAAGCAACCAGCCATTATGTCAGGTTCTAATGAAATGATTATTTGGGGAATCCACCCCGTTCTTGAACTGCTGAAAAACACTCCTGATCAGATCAGGGAAATTCAACTCCAGAAACCCGGCTCTTCCGGAAAACAGCAACAGATCATCTCCCTGGCGGAAAAATACGGGATCAAGACCCGAATGGTCCCGAAACTAAACATCCCCGACGAATCAAACGTTAACCACCAGGGGGTTGTTGCCAGGCTGGATAATTTTAAGACCTGCACCCTGGAAGAAATTCTTGCGGAGCAGCACCAACTGCTGGTCGCCCTCGATTCGATCCACGACCCCCACAACCTGGGAGCTATTATCCGCTCCTCAGCTGCGGCCGGGGCCACAGGCCTGCTGATTCCCAAGGACAGGGCCGCCCAAATCAGCGGCACTGTGGCAAAAGTTGCGGCCGGGGCTCTGGCCCATATCAAAATTTGCACGGTAATCAACCTGGCCGATTCCCTCCGGAAACTAAAAGATGTCGGCTACTGGATATATGGCGCCGCGGGCGAATCCCAACAGACAATTTACCAAACTGATTTTTCAGGGCAAACCTGCCTGGTCATTGGCTCAGAAGGCAAAGGCTTAAGACCACTCGTCCAGAAGCAATGCGATTTCCTGATCAAAATCCCGATGAAAAAAGCAGTTAACTCACTCAACGCTTCGGTAGCTGCCGGGATAATTCTTTTTGAGATTGCCAGGCAAAAGAATAATAATTAGGATGATTATATAGAATTTCAGGGGACGAGAAACTTACCTTAGCTCTACCACCAATACGGACATGACCTTCACCTGTCAAAAGAAAAAAGCATTACTGTTTTTCATCAGCCTGCTCAGCCTTGTTCTGCTTTCCGCAAACAAAGGGCACAGCTATACCACCAAGCTTTATGGCAAATGCCTGCAAGGAAACGGCATAAGAAAAACGGTGGAAAGAAAGGCGACCCCTTTCAATATTCTTGAGATATCTGGTCATATTAGAGTGAATGCCCATAGCAACCAGATCGATAAGTACATCCGGGTGACCAGCGACGAAAACCTCCTGCCCCTGATCAAAACCTCTTCCCAGGGTAACCAGCTGATTATTTACCCGGAAAAACCAGTTTGCCCTGAACTGGAAATCACCATAGATATTGCGGCCGGCGACCTCAGCGCCCTGATAGCCAACAGTTCAGCAAAAATCAGCATCGATGAGATCTATACCGGAAGATTCGCCCTGGTTGCCAATGGCGCGGGCGATATTGAGTTGAGCGGTTACGCTGGAGTGCTGGATGCAGAACTTATAGGATCCGGAGATTTTGAAAGCGGCGCTCTAAAAACGAGAAAGGTCATAATTAATTCTTCCGGAAACGGCATGATCACCGTCCATGCCGCCGAAAAACTACAGGTAGATATTATCGGAGCTGCAGATGTTTACTATTCCGGCAACCCCCGGGAAATTATTAAAAGTATCCTTGGCCCGGGATCTTTAAACGAAGCGAACTAGTATCGCGTCAACAGCAGGTTATCTCCCCCTCTTTCCCGGTCAGATCCATCCACCACTTTTTGATCACATAGGTCGCACATCCTACACCGGGACTGACCGCAATAGCATGGACCGGACAATTATTAGCACAGGCGCCGCACTCCATACATCCGTCGTGATCAACAATTAGCGCCTTGCCCTCTTGCAGGATAAACACCCCGTGCGGGCAAACAATTTCACAAGCACCGCAACCAACGCAGGTGTCTTTATCAAGTTGCAGGGTTGCCACCCCGGATATGTACCTGAATTTTTTCATTATCGACCTGTAATGAACTACCCCGCAGCAAGCTGCGAGGTATCAGAAGTCAGAACACAGAATTCAGTAGTCAGAATTTTTCAAAATCTTTTTGCAGTTCATTCTGGATTCTAACTCCTGTCTTCTGAATTCTACAAGTTTGCGTAACTCCAAAGTTATAATGCCTGTTTAAAATGCGTGGCAAGCCACGGGGGATTTACCCTAAAAGAGAATAAAGGGGATGACTAACCACAAGGTAAGAGCGGTTAAGCTCATTATGAGCTGCACCGGAATGGCATGGCGCATTTCTTTCTCAACCCCGGATGGCGAGACAAATGGGGTCGCACCGGTGAAATTCATCGCCCCATATGAACTTATTGTTAGACAAACAAGGACCAGAGCCAATAATTCCGGCCACGACAGATTATTGTGTTGCCGGAGAAAAAAAGCTACTGCCGGAAAAGCCGCAAATAACCCTTTCAGGTAGAAGGAACGAAAAGGCAGCCAGGGCAACAAGGCCGGAGTGAGAACCGCGCCCGAAAAGAGCCCTGCAAGAAATGCAGGAACAAACAATTGCCACCTGGACCAAGCAGCAGCCAGCGAAAAAAACCCCGGGCCTATTCCCGATATAACCAGCATCACCGCCAGGATTATCAATGAGGGTTTTAAGGCCAGGGATAATTCAACCGGAGAAAGGACCAGCCTCTCGGCAAGATTAAACGTCACCCTCCGCATGGCCTCATCAGCCTGACCGCGATTTTCCAGAAATCCAGGAAGATCTCCAGCCCTGACCGGACCCCAGACAACTTCAAACCCGCTGGCCTTCATGACCTGTTGCGCATCAACTCCGGGAGCCCCCAACTGGGGCAAGATCAATTTTCGATGACCGACCACATTCTCAACGCCGGTTTTCTTAAGACGGGAGATGAGTTCATCGGTACCGAACGTCTTATGGGCGGCGGCGCACCAGACATTGACCCCTCTGGTATCGAGGACCAGGAGCCAGGCATCAACAGAGGAAAGTTTCCGGCGCAGAGAATCAAAAGACAGCTTGTAATTAGCCGTCACCAGTACAGGTGAAGCATCGTCCGGTTTACCGGTACAATACAACCCCGGGGCTATTCTGGATTCGGACCTCATGACTCCGACCCGGGCCCTTAGCAGCCCGCCGATATCCAGCCAGCCAAGTTTGGTGAATACCTTCGGCACCGGCCCCGCACCCGATTCAACAAAGCAATCCACAAAAGAACAGACTTCATACCCCGGCCGTTCATGCGGTGCTGATGGGGGCGGAGGAGAGGGACCGCAACAGGGTGCCTCATCTTCAGGCTGAAACATTTGAAAAGGGCTCTGATCCATGGATAATTCCTGTCTACCTGAAACCTTATCCTTTAAGTTTTTTGGCCAGCAGGTCTCCGAGGGTTCCCATTGATCCTGAGGATTGCTGCTCGGAACTGCTGATAAACTCCCTGACCTTCTCATCTTCCTTGGCTTCCGCTTCAGCTTCCCTGACCGCCTCGGCCAGAGTAAGCGAAATTCTCTTCTGTTCACCATCAACCTTATCTACCCTTACTTCCACAACCTGCCCTTCGCCAATAACCTCCCGGGGGTGGTTGATCCTGCGCCCCCCGGCAAGGGCGGAGATATGGATCAAGCCATCAACACCTTCAGCCAAAGTCACAAAAGCGCCAAAATTGGTGAGCCGCGCCACCTTGCCGGTATGGAAAGAGCCTTCCGGAAATTTCTGCACAGCTGCTTGCCAGGGATCAGGCAAAGTCTGCTTAAGGCTGAAGGAGAACCGGTCATTCTCCCAATCAAGCTTCAGAACTGCCACTTCTACTTTGCGTCCCACCTCAAGGTGAGCGTGAATATCTTCCACATGTCCCCAGCCAATCTCCGACACAGGCAGCAGCCCTTCCA